>CAIOTP010000054.1 GCA_903861235.1 uncultured bacterium
ACCATGGGCTCGCCCGCCGCCGGGTGCATGACCTTCGGCAGATCGCTCTTCATGCGCGTGCCCTTGCCGGCGGCAAGCACGATCGACGAGAGGGGAGGATGCTGGGCGATGTTGCTCATGGGGCGTCAGGGCGCCCCGCGCGAGACTCGAACTGGCCCGCCTTGATTCGAACAAGGACTAAGAGGACCAAAACCTCCTGTGCTACCGTTACACCACGGGCCAGACGGACCCGATCGTAGCCAGCGGCGGCGATTCGTTCGCGGGGTTGTGTGCGGGGGAGTGGCTCCAGGGGTTCGCCAGGACCTGCGGAACGCCGGCGGATGTGCCGGTTGTCGCGGTCGAGGGACCATCCCTGCGCCGCGGCTGTCTTCGAGGCCGGAGCACCCGTCAGCCGCGACGGCGTGCCCCGTGCGGAGCCGACCTTCCTGCGGGAAGGGCGTCACCGACGGCCCGAGTCCCGGATCCTAGCGGAAATCCAGGGGATGGCTCAAGGCCTCTCCGCGTGCAGAATGGGGGCATGTCGGCCCCTGTGGACCTTTCTCCGACCGGATTGCTTGCGGCCTACGCCCAGGGGGCGTTCCCCATGGCGGACGCCCGGACCGGCCGGATCCGGCTCTTCACCTGCGATCCCCGATGCGTGATCCCGCTGGAGGCGTTCCGACTTCCCGGGGCCACCCGCCGAGCGATCCGGCGCAGCGACTTCGTGATCCGGCAGAACACCGACTTCGAGCGGTGCATGCGGCACTGCGCCGACCGGCCCCGTGGGGAGAGCGGTTCGTGGATCAGCGAGGAGCTGGTGCGGGCCTACGCACAGCTGCACCAGGCGGGTCATGCCCACAGCGTGGAGGCGTGGCGAGGTTCCGAGATGGTGGGCGGGCTCTACGGCGTGAGCCTGGGCGGCGCCTTCTTCGGCGAGAGCATGTTCGTGCGACCCGAGGCCGGCGGCACCAACTCGAGCAAGGCCTGTCTGGCCTGGCTGGTGTCGCATCTCCGCCAACGCGGCTTCACGCTGCTGGACAGCCAGTACGCCAACGAGCACATCCTGTCGCTCGGTGCCACGGAGATCCCGGTGGAGGAGTACTTCGAGCGCCTGGAGGCGGCGATCGCGCTGCCGGTCTCGTTCTAGCCGCGGGTCAGGCCCAGCGCCGCCAGGTCGAGCTCGCTGCCGGGGGCGTCGACCGCCTGGAAGCCGCGGGCGCGAAGCGCCATGACCAGCTCGCGAAGGTCCTCCGGCACCGGGGCGGTGAAGGCCATGGGCCGCGGATCGATGGGGTGCTCGAAGGCCAGCCGGGCCGCGTGCAGCGCCTGGCGCTCGATCACGGGCCTTTCGGCAGGTCCGGGCAGACCCAGGTCCGCCGCGCGAAGGTGCTTGCCGTCGTAGAGATCGTCGCCGGCGAGCGCCCAGCCCAGGTGGCTCATGTGCACCCGGATCTGGTGGGTGCGTCCCGTGAGCAGTTCCAGTTCCACGAGCGCGAAGCCTTCGTAGCGCTCCCGCACCCGATAGATCGTCTGGCTGGGCTTGCCGGTCTCGTCCCAGCGGACCGCGTACATCTCGCGGATGGTGGGGTGCTTCCCCAGCGGCAGGTCCACGCGGTCGGTGTCGGGCTCGGGACGCCCGTGGACCACCGCCAGGTAGCGCTTGGACACGGTGCGCTTCTCGAACTGCCTGGCCAGCCGCCAGTGAGCGGTGTCGCCCTTGGCCGCCACCATGACGCCGGTGGTCCACTTGTCCAGGCGGTGGACCACTCCGGGACGGGCGAACTCCTTGCCCACGCCGCTCAGCGAGCCGCCGCTGACATGCCGGAAGCGCCAGGCCAGCGCGTTCACGAGCGTTCCTCGCTTGTGGCTGCGTGCTGGATGCACGATCAGGCCCGCCTGCTTGTTGACCACGATCAGGTGCTCGTCCTCGAAGAGCACTTCGAGCGGGATCTCGTCGGGGGGAATGTGCTCCGACGGAGGCGGAGGCAGCACCGCGATCACATGGTCGCCCTTGCGGAGCTTGGTGCTCGCCTTGGCGATCCTCCCGTTCACGGAGACGGCGCTTTCGTCGATCAGCCGCTGGATCTGCGTGCGGCTGAGCGTGGGCGCGCGGTCCACCAGATAGCGGTCGAGCCGCTTGGCCAGATCGTGCTGCAGCGTGAAGTCGAGCGTGAGCGGCGTCTCGTCGTCGCCCTCGGGCTCGCCGACAGGGAGTGCCTCGTCCGAGGCGGCGGTCACTTGGGCTGCGGGGCCGGCGCAGCGGCCGGCGAGGCGGGTGCGGCCGCCGGTGCTCCCGAACCGAGCAGGTTCAGGTCCAGGGCGGTGGCATCGCCCGATCCACCGATGGGAGCGATCGCGCCCGTGGTGGTCGGGATCGCGGGAGCCGCAGGCTTGGCCGGCAGCGAGGGTCGCTTCAGGATGCTCTGCAGCGTGGCCATGCGATCGTCGGCGATCTTGGCGAGCGGCGGGTAGGTGTCCTGGGTGGCGGCCTGCACGGCCTTCAGCTGCGTCTCGGCGGCGGCGGCGTCTCCGCGGCTCTCGGCCACGGCGGCGCGTCCGAAGAGCGCGCTCGCCAGCAGCAGCGTCTGGGAGGGCGACCGGGGGTCCACGCCGGCTGCGGCCCGCTGATAGAGGCGGTCCGCCTCGTCGAGGTATTGCGCCCGAAGTTCCGGCGTGACGGCAGCGTCTTCTGCGGTGGGCTCGCGGTCGGGTCGCTTGCCCGAGCGGATGGCCTCCATGTAGCGGTCGGCGGCCTGAAGCGTGGCGAGCACGCCGATGGCGTCCTGGCCCGCGTGGCGCTCGGCGATCTCCACCAGCGCCTGCGGCGAATCGGCGGAGCTGAGTTCGCTCCAGGCCTGGTCGCGGCCCGCCTCCTGCCTCTGCGTCCACCAGTTCCAGCCGAGGACCCCGCAGAGCACGAGCAGCGCGCCCAGCAGCCAGTTCGGGCCCTGTTCCTTGAGCCAGAACAGGAAGTCGCTGTTCAGGCGGCTCTCCGTCAGCGTGCCCTGCTGGATGTCCTTGAGGCGCTTGTCCATGGGGGGAACAGTGTAGCGAGGACCACTCCATTCCATATGCTGGCCGGATGGCCGGACTCATCGCCGTGGACCTGGATGGAACGCTGCTGGACGGCCGCGGCAAGGTCAGTCCCGGCAACCGCCGGGCCATCGAGCGGCTGCGCGAGGCGGGCTGGACCGTGCTCCCCGCCACCGGTCGAAGCTGGCGCGAGAGCCGCCGCACCCTGGAGGCCATCGATCATTCGGGCGTGGCGGTCACTGCCGGGGGAAGCGTGTTGAGCGACGCTCGATCCGGCCACACGCTCGACCGCCTGACGCTCGCGGCGGACCTGGTGCACGATCTGGCGGAGGCGCTGCTCGGACATGGCCTGGTGGCGCACCTGCTCCGCGATCATCATCAGGTGGAGCACGACTACTGCCTGATCGGCACGGGTCACCTCGATCCCGCGACCACCTGGTGGCTCGAGCAGCACCAGGTGCCGGTCAGGCGCGTCGACGGCATGCAGGCCTCGCGCGAGGTCGGGCACGATCATGTGCTGCGCGTGGGCGCCATCGACCGGGCGGACCGACTGGAGCCCGTGTGTCTGACCATGCGCGAGCGCTTCGGTGATCGCGCCTCGATCCAGGCGTGGAGCGCGGTGACGGCGGAGCAGGCGGTGGGCAGCCGCACGCACCTGCTGGAGATCTACGCGCCGGACAGCGACAAGTGGACCATGATCGAGCGGGTGTGCGCCGGTTCCGGCATCGAGCTGCATCAGGTGGTCGCGGTGGGCGACGGCCTGAACGATCTTCGGATGATCCAGCGGGCCGCCCTGGGCGTGGCCATGGGCAACGCCGACGCCCGCCTGCTCGAGCACGCCGACCATGTGGCGCCGCACCACGCCCAGGACGGGTTCGCCCATGCGGTGGAGCGGCTGCTCGACGGCTCCCTGCAGGTGCCGACCGGAGGTCGACCCGCATGAGCCTGGCCGAGCCGCACGATCCGGCCGTGTGGAGGCCTGCACTCACGCGTGGCGACGGTCACGCCCTCTGCACGGCGTTCGACGCGATCCTGAAGGGGGCCCTGGAGTCCGAGCTTCCGGTGCAGCAGGTGCTCTCGCCCCGTCGGCCACCTCTCGAGGGTCTGTTCCGAACGGTGGTGGACGAACGGAGCGCCGATGCGCTGGATCGCCACGGTCTGCGTCTGGTGCCGGTGGTGGACGCGGCGCGCGGCGTCTCGCTGGCGCTTCGCGGTGCGGCCATGGGCCGCAGAAGCCTGGTCGCCGTTCCCAACGACCAGCTGGAAGCGGCCATGGCCTCCGCCTGGCGTGATGGACGCGGTCCGGTGCAGGGCGAGGGGCGCGTGGTGCTCCTGCTCGAGGACAATCCCTACCTGGTTCCGGGCAGCTGTCCGGTGCAGGCCGCGAGGTCGCTGGGTGTGCCGTGCCTCTCGCCCGACGACCTCGAGGGCCTCCGGCAGGGGGTGATCGACGCGTTCCGCATGGCGGAGAGTTCCCGCGGAGTGGTCGCCATCGCCGCGCATGTGAGCCTGCTCCGTTCGCTCGACACGCTGGAGATGCGTCCCAATCGCGTGCTCGAGCGAGTGGACGCCGCGTTGGAGATGCGGCGCGATCGCCGTGGATCCATGGTGGGCGAGAGCATGGACGCGTTGACCGTGGCCCGCCGTCTGGAGCTCAATCGACTGGCCAGCCTGCCCTCACCGGGCGAACTGGAGCCCTGGGGGGTGCTGGCCGTGGGCCCCTGCGCGTTGGCGGCAAGGCACCTGCTTCACGAGCTCGGTCTGGCCGGACGCGTGCCCATGCTCTCGGTGGGACTGGCGCATCCCCTGGACGAAGCCTCGGTCCTTCGGTTGCTCGGGCGATGCGCGAACGTGGTCGTGCTGGAGCCGCGACCGGGCAGCGTGGCCGACGCCGTGCTCAAGGCCGCCGAGGCGGGGCGCCGTGCGGGTGAGCCGGTGGCCAGCCTCTGGTGGGACGACCTGCCCTCCGATGGCGAGGACGTTCCGCGGCTGGAGATCAACGACGGCACGCGCCCCAGCATCCTGGCCAGGAAGATCGTGCACCTGCTGGCCCGCGTGCGGCCGAGTCAGGCGATCGAGCGGCGGCTGGCGAGGCTCGACGCCCGCCTGGAAACCTGGCGGGTGCCGGATCGTGGCGAGGGTCTGGGTGCCAGTGGTGCCATCACGGCGGTGCGCGGCATGGTGCTCGAGGTGGCCGAAGCCGTCGCCGAGCGGCCGCTGCTGGTGGAGGAGGTGCCGACCGTGGTGTGGACGCCGGGCATGCCGCCGCCCTCGGCCGAGCGCGTCGCCACGGTGGAACTGTGGGACCGACGCCGCTTCGCCGCCGAGGGCGTCTCCGCGGTGCGGCAAGGTGCCCGGGAGACGCGTCCACGGGTGCTGGTGGTCTGCGACCTGGGGGACGAGCCGGGACCCGACCCGGAGCGTCTGGCGCGGTCGGTGGTGCCGGCGGACGCCGCGGCACCGGTCCAGACGCTTCGCGGCGACCTGAACGACCGGCCCGCTTTCCGTGAGTTGCTCCGGACCGCAGCGCTGCGGGACGGACTCACCGTGCTCGTGGCGCAGGACGGTCCGCCGGCGCGTCGTGACGTGGCGGCACTCGACCGCTCCATGGCCGAGGCCGACCGCCTGGGCTTCGTGCCCATGCAGAGGGCGATCTGGAGCGCCGACGCCTCCTGCGACGTGCGCCCCGCGCCGCCCGAGGTGATGGTGGAGAAGGGACTGGAGCGAGGCACGAATCCGCTCCGCACCGAATGGACCATGGAGGTGCTCCAGGACCGCGCCCAGGGACGGCTCGAGCTTCGGGTCCGGCCGCTCTTCGAGCAGGTGGAGGTGGTCCGCACGAAGCCGCCGCGTCCGCCCGAGCTGGAGCCTGGGGCGCCGCGGCCGGGACTGCCGCGGTTCCACCACGCGGAGGCGGGGCGATGGCGCGCGCATCTGGCCGGATGGCGAGGCGAGGCGCCCGGGCTGGCGGCGTGGGTGCTCTGCGAGGCGGGTCGTGCCATGGGCTATCGCGTGCAGGCCAGCTTTCAGACCACGCCGGTGGGCCCGGGCCGTCGCGCCTGGAGCCAGGTGCTCTTCACCCGGCTGGATGCGGGAGAGGCCTCGCTGGCTTCGCAGACGCCCTACGGCGAGGCGGACCTGGTGCTGGGCATGGACGCCGTGGAGACGCTCCGCGCGATCGGGCCCGATCCCTTCCTTCGGGTCTCGGATCCCGAACGCACCTGGGTCGTGGCCAACGACGGTCCGTTGGACGACCAGGTGGACGAGGCCCGCGTGCGTGCCGCACGCGAGCTGGACGAAGCGGTGCGCCTGGGCTGCCGAGCCGCTGACGCGTGGGTGCGCGACATCGCCACGACCTGCCGCCGAACCTTCCTGACCGATCGACTGACCGATCTGGTGCTTCTGGGCGTGGCGTACCAGCGGGGGCTGGTGCCGGTGTCGGTGCAGGCGCTGGAAGCCGCCCTGCGCCGCGCGGAACAGCGGGGCTTCGGCCGATGTCTCGATGCCATGCTCTTCGGACGCACGCTGGCGGCGGAGTGGGCCCCGGGCGAGGAGCCCGCACCGAGGCGGGATCCGGATCATCCCGTGGCGCTGGTGCGTCGCTTCCTGCTCGAGGTCTCTCGAAGCGGACTGCTGGGCGCCCGGTCCGCGGCCCGCCTGCGACCGCTGTTCGGACAGCTGCTGCGAAGGACGAACGCGTGGCGCCGTGATCCCGCCATGCTGCAGACGCAGCGCGACATGGTGAACGGACTGCACCGATGCTGGCTCTGGGGAGGCGTGAGCTACGCCGAGGCCTACGCGCGTCTGGTGGACGCCATGCTCGGCGTGCCGGGGCTGGCCGAGTGGGCCGTGCTGCCGCTGGCCGAGGCCATGCTGGTGCGTGACAGCGTGTACGTGGCGACCATGTGCACCAGTCCGGAGCAGCGCCGCCTGACTCGCCGCCGGCTGGATGTGCGCCCCGCCCGCGGCGACCGCATGGAGCGTCGCTTCCTCTACCGGGTGGAGGGCACCGTGCTGGGCCGCTTCGTGCGGCTGGACTTCCGGAGCAGCGACTGGCCGGCCCGTCTGCTTCGCACGCTGGGACACGCCCTGCCGCACGGCGTGCGGGGTCGGCCTGCGGCACGCGACCTGCGCGACGCCGTGGTGGAGCTCTGTTCACGGGCGGTGTCGGAGCCGGGCATGAGCGCGGGTTTCGCCCGGATCCTCCGCCGCCTGCACACCCTGGCGGAGGCTGGCGAACTGCACGGGCTGCCTTCGGCCACCGTGCGGAGCTGGACCGCCCAGGCCATGCAGGGGCGGGCGACCCCGGACTGAGTCAGCCGGCCTTCCGGGCCTCGTGGCGGAGCTGGCCGCACGCCGCGGCGATGTCGCGACCTCGGCTGGCGCGGATGTGCGTGTTCACGCCGCGCGTGCGGAGCGTGTCCTGGAAGGTGTGCACCTGCTCGGTGGAGGGGCGGCGATAGGGCAGGTCCGCCACCTCGTTCCAGCGGATCAGGTTCACGTTCGCACGGATGGTGCGGGCCAGTCGCGCCAGTTCCATGGCGTGCTCCACGCCGTCGTTGAAGCCGCCGAGCAGGATGTACTCCAGCGTGATCTCGCGGCCGGTCTTGCGGAACCACTCGTGGCACGCCTCCAGCAGTTCAGGAATGGTGCTGTACTCCGCCCACGGGATGATCTGCCGACGCAGGTCGTCGGTGGGGGCGTGCAGGCTCAGGGCCAGCGTGACCGGAATGTCGAAGCCCACCAGCTTGCGGATGGCGGCGGTCAGTCCCACGGTGCTCACCGTGATCCGGCGAGCCCCGAT
>CAIOTP010000055.1 GCA_903861235.1 uncultured bacterium
GAAGGCCTCGTCCACCTCCGCGGGCTTGCGGGTGGCGGTTCCGCCCTCGCGGATCATGCGGCCGGTCATGCCCGCCAGTCCCACCATGTCCGCGGGATCCAGGTTGTCGCCGCCCTTGAAGGTGAGCGAGAGGTTGATCAGCGGGAACTCGTGGCTCGGCGCCAGATAGACGGGCGTTCCGTCCTTGAGCGTGTGACGGAAGCTCGCCGCGTCCGGCGCGTCGAACTTGAGCGGGCCGAACTGGATCTCCTCGGGCCGCTTGGGCAGCGGGGAGCCGCTGTCGGCGGCCAGGGCGGCGGCCGAGGCGGCCAGCACGATCGTGCACAGGGTGGTCAGGTGTCGCATGGGTGTCTCTCCGGTTCTCGGGATTTCAGGATCCGCTCTTGGCCGCCGGCGCCGCGGGGGCTTCGCTCTCGAGCTGCTGCAGCCGCTCGGTCATCTTCTTCTTCATGAAGTCGAACATGGGCTTCATCTGCGGGGGCACCTGGGCCGCCTGGGTCTCGAGCTGCTCCAGGCCCTGTCGGAGCCCGGCGGCGTCCGTCTCCTTCGCCAGCTGGGCCGCCATGGCCTTCGCCCGGGCCCGCATGGGGGCGGGCAGGGCCGCCAGTTCGGGGTCGTCCGTCGCCGCGGCGCCGGCCTTCCGCTTGTAGGTGGCCACGCTGCGGTTGGTCGGGTCGAAGTAGGTCCTGGCCACGCGCTGGATGTCGGCGGCCGTGACCGCCTGCAGCTTCTTCGGGGCGTCGTTGATCTCCCGCCAGCCGATGCCGCTCTCCGCGTACGCCATCTGCACCAGCAGGAAGAAGTTGCTCTGCAGACGACGGTAGCTGTCCGCCGCCACCTGGTTCTTCACCTTCTGCAGCTCCTGCTCGCCCACCGGCTCGTCCTGCAGCCGCTTGAGTTCCTCGAACCAGGCCTGCTCGAGCTGCTCCGGCGTGGCGTCGCCCTTGGTCTCAGCCTCGAAGCTGAAGAGTCCCGCGTACTTGCGGGTGTCGCTCTGGCCGCGGGCGCTGCTCGCGATGCTTCGGCCTTCGATCATGGTCTTGTACAGGCGACCGGTCTTGCCGTTGAGGATCTCGCCCATCATGTCCAGGGCGTAGGCGTCCTTGTGGCCCACGGGCACCGTGTGGTAGCGGACCTCGACCTGCGGCTGGAAGTCGCCCTCGGCGATCATGCGCTGCTCGGCCACCTGCTTCTGCTCCAGGGTGACCACCTGCGGCGGCATCTCCTTGCCCTTCTCCAGGCGGCCGAAGTAGCGCTGGATCACGGCCTTCGCCTCGTCGGGCTTGAAGTCACCCACCACCACGCCCACCAGGTTGTTGGGGCGGTAGTACAGGTTCCAGTACTTCATCGCCTCCTCCATGGTGTAGCTGTTCAGGTCGCTGGTCCAGCCGATGACCGGCCAGCCGTAGCCGCTGCTCATCCAGAACATGGCGTCGAACTGCTCCTGGTACTTGCCGGTGGGGGTGCTCTCGGTGCGCAGGCGGCGCTCCTCGTGCACCACGTCGCGCTCGCTGTAGAACTCGCGGAACACGCTGTCGGCCAGCCGGTCGCTCTCCATCCACGCCCACAACTCGAACTTGTTGCTGGGCACGTTGATGAAGTA
>CAIOTP010000056.1 GCA_903861235.1 uncultured bacterium
GATGAACTCCTTGGTCCCGTCCAGCGGGTCGATCAGCCAGAATCGGCCTTGGGGCTTGCGGTGGACCAGCGAAGCCTCGTCCTCCTCGCTGACCACGGGCACGCCGGCAAGCATCCCCTCCAGACCGACGACCAGACAGCGGTGGGAGGCCAGATCCGCCTCCGTCAGGGGCGTGCTGTCCGCCTTGGTGTCGACATGGGCCGCTCCGGGACGGTCATAGACGGTCATCACCGCCCGACCCGCCTGCCGCGTCAGTTCGACCAGACGATTGAGAAGATCCGCATGCGGACCTGCGTGTCGCATAGTGCACATTTACACGATCTTTTGTCCATCCGGTAGTTGCAGACCTGCATTTGGACGATATTTTGGCAACAGAAGCATTTTGCGTCACATGGCCTCCAAGAACTCCCACCCTGACCTGCATGGCCTCGACGGCGACGCCGTCTGGGACACCGAGAAGGCGTTTCTCCATCTCCAGCGGCTCGGCCTCTGCGAGAGCAAGCGAACCGCCGAGAGGCGGCTGCAGGAGCTGGGCGTGGTGCCGCCCTCGATCGGCGCGGCTGAGCTGATCGACGAATTCGCCCGGCCTCTCAACCAGGTGCTCCTGGACTGGGAACTGGAAGAAGCCCGCAGCAAGCGGTGGCTGGTCCTCTTCGCTCGAATCCATGTGCTGCCCACCGGAGCCGCCTGCCTGGTCGCCCACGACGCCCGCGGTGCGCACTTCTGGGTGCCTCTGAAGGGTGGTGTGGCCAACGCGGACACGGTGGCTCCGGCACTCGCCCGGCTCGCACGACACGCGGGAAAGACCATCGCCGTGTTCCCCTCGGGCCCCCTGTGCCGTCCATGCCGCACCATCCGGCAGCCCGAAGGCGTGAAGATGGACATGCTTCCCTACCCGCCGGTGCTCGATCCCGAGCCCGTGCCGGCGCCGCCACGCCCGCGCAGCACCGCTCGGACGCATCTGGATCGGCTGGAGGACGAGAGCATCGAGATCATCCGCGAGGCGGTGGCCGAGAGCGAGAACCCGGTCATGCTGCATTCCCTGGGCAAGGACAGCATGGTGATGATGCACCTGGCGCAGAAGGCGTTCTTCCCGGCGCCACCTCCGTTTCCGCTGCTGCACGTGGACACGCGGTGGAAGTTCCGCGAGATGTACCTCTTCCGCGAATGGATGGCCCGCTCGAGCGGCATGCGCATGCTTCGCCATGTGAACCCCGAGGCGGTGGAGCGCGACATCAATCCCTTCGACCACGGCTCGCAGCTGCACACCGACATCACCAAGACCGTGGGCCTGAAGCAGGCGCTGGACCTGCACCGGTTCGACCTGGCCTTCGGCGGCGCCCGGCGCGACGAGGAGAAGAGCCGGGCCAAGGAACGGGTCTTCAGCTTCCGGACCGCCGCCCACGCCTGGGATCCGAAGAACCAGCGCCCGGAGCTCTGGAATCTCTACAACGCACGCAAGAATCCCGGGGAGAGCATCCGGGTCTTCCCGCTCTCCAACTGGACCGAGCTGGACGTCTGGAGCTACGTGCTCCGCGAGTCCATCCCGGTGGTGCCGCTCTACTTCGCCAAGGAGCGGGCGGTGGTCGACCGTGGCGGCACGCTGCTGCTGGTGGACGACGGTCGCATGCGCCTGCTTCCCGGCGAGCGCATCGAGCGGCGGCGCGTGCGGTTCCGCACGCTGGGCTGCTACCCGCTCACCGGCGCGGTCGAGAGTGCGGCCACCACCCTGCAGGACATCGTTCTCGAACTTCTGCAGTCGCGGCAGTCCGAGCGCCAGGGCCGCGTGATCGACCACGACGCGGCGGCCAGCATGGAGAAGAAGAAGCGCGAGGGCTACTTCTGATGCCTCGCCCCCGCCGCAAACCCGCGCCCGCCGCGGCGCCGCCTTCGATCGACGCGTTCCTCGATCGCCAGGCCAGACTGGGGCTGCTCCGCTTCATCACCTGCGGCAGCGTGGACGACGGCAAGAGCACGCTCATCGGCCGCCTGCTCTGGGAGAGCCAGCTGCTCTTCGAGGACCAGATCGCGGCGTTGGAGCGCGATTCCGCCCGGCACGGCACGCAGGGCGGCAAGATCGACTTCGCCCTGCTGGTCGACGGCCTTGCCGCCGAGCGGGAACAGGGCATCACCATCGACGTGGCCTACCGGTTCTTCACCACCGACCGCCGCACCTTCATCGTGGCCGACACGCCCGGCCACGAGCAGTACACGCGGAACATGGTGACCGGCGCCAGCACCGCCGACGCCGCCGTGCTGCTGGTGGACGCACGCCAGGGCCTGCTGACCCAGACCCGACGACACAGCCATCTGGTGTCGCTGGTGGGGATCCGCGACGTGGCCCTGGCGGTGAACAAGATGGACCTGGTGGGCTTCGATCGCGAGGTCTTCGAACGCATCGAGCGCGACTACCGCGCCTTCGCCGCTCCGCTGGGCTTCCGCTCCATCACCGCCGTGCCCATCTCCGCACTGGACGGCGACAACGTGACCACCCGCTCCGCCCGGATGCGATGGCACCGCGGAACCACCCTGATGGGCTGGCTGGAGACCGTGCAGCCGGCGCCACCTGCGGAGGATCGCTTCCGCTTCCCTGTGCAGCTGGTCAACCGACCTTCGCCCGACTTCCGCGGCTTCATGGGGACCGTGGCCGAAGGCTGGGTGCGCCGCGGCGACACCGTGCGGGTGACCGCCAGCGGCGAGACCGCCCGCGTCCAGCGGATCGTCACCCTGGACGGCGCCCGCGCGCGAGCGGACCGCGGCGATTCGGTCACCCTCACCCTCGATCGCGAGGTGGACGCCAGCCGCGGCGACCTGATCAGCTGCTCCGACGCGGTGGACACCACGGACCAGTTCGAGGCCACGCTGGTGTGGCTGCACGGCGATCCAGGCCTGACCGGGCGCGGCTACCTGCTGAAGCTGGGCACGCAGGTGGTGCCGGCCAGCGTGACCGCCATCAAGCACGGCCTGAACGTGAACACCATGGCCCACGAGCCGCGTTCGCAGCTGGTGCTGAACGACATCGCCACCTGCACCCTCGCCACCGGCCGTCCGATCGCCTACGACGCCTACGAGCGATCGCGGGCCATGGGCGGCTTCATCCTGGTGGACCGCTTCACCAACGCCACGGTGGCCGCGGGCATGATCCGCCACAGCCTCCGCCGCGCGCAGAACGTGCATCGGCAGGCCCTGAGCGTGAAGCGGGAGGACCGGGAGCGACTTCACGGGCACCCGGCTCGCGTGGTCTGGTTCACCGGCCTCTCCGGCAGCGGCAAGAGCACCATCGCCAATGCGCTCGAAGTGGCCCTGCATCGCCGCGGCCGGCACACCTACATCCTGGACGGGGACAACGTGCGTCAGGGCCTGAACCGGGACCTGGGCTTCACCGACGCCGACCGGGTGGAGAACATCCGCCGCGTGGCGGAAGTGGCCAGGCTCATGTGCGACGCGGGTCTGGTGGTCATGACCAGCTTCATCTCGCCGTTCCGCGCCGAGCGCGAGATGGCCCGTGAACTGGTCGGTCCGGAACGCTTCATCGAGGTTTTCGTCAGCACGCCGCTGCAGGCCTGCGAGGCGCGTGACCCCAAGGGCCTGTACCGCAAGGCTCGAAGCGGACAGCTGCCCAACCTGAGCGGCATCGGCAGCCCCTACGAGCCGCCGACCTCGCCCCAGCTGACGATCGACGCGTCCACCACCGCGGTGGAGGATGCGGTGAAGCGCCTGATGAAGATGCTGGACGCCCCCACCGGCGGCTGACGCCGCGCGGGGACGGAAAAGTGGAGCCGAGGGGAGTCGAACCCCTGTGCCGAGACGCTCGCCATGAAGGCTTCTACGCGTGTATCCAGCTGTTCCATCTCGAACCCCGTGTCAGTCGCTGGACACTTCGCGGGGTTCCAGACAGGCAAGGTGTCGCGGTGAACGGCCTGTCAGCGTTCAACCGCCAGCCTGATGATTGATGGACACGCACGCCATCAGGCGTCACATGGTGTCCATGCGGCCTAATTAGGCCGCGAGAGCGTACTGCGTGTTGGCAGACGTTGTTGTGCCTACTTTTTACGTGGCCAGCAGGCTCCACGACGCGCGACCTTCATCCGATTGCGTCCGGTCGATGCCGGTACGGCCCCAGTTGTCAAAGAACGTCGCCATTGTAGGCCGCCGGCCCGGCGTGGCGAAGCGGCTCACTTCCCGCCGCCGTCGACCGCCCGGAGGCGGTTGAGGCAGTTCAGCGCAGCCACCTTGTAGCACTCCGCGAAGGTGGGGTAGTTGAAGACGGTGCTCAGGAAGTAGTCGAGCCCGCCGCCGAGCGCCAGGACCGCCTGACCGATGTGCACCAGTTCGGTGGCCTGACTGCCGATGCAGTGCACCCCAAGAAGCTTCCGGCTCTCGCGGTGGAAGATCAGCTTCATCATGCCCGAGTCGTCGCCGCGGATCTGGCCGCGGGCGCTCTCGCTGTAGCGGGCGATGCCGATCTCGTAGGGCACGCAGTCCCTGGTCAGCTGCTCCTCGGTCTGGCCGGCGCTGCTCAGTTCTGGAACCGCGTAGATGCCGAAGGGCCAGTGCGGACTCATGCCGGGATGCGGCTCGCCGAACATCTCGCACGCGGCGATCCGGCCCTGTTCATAGCTGGTGGCGGCAAGCCCCGGAGCCCCGATCAGGTCGCCCGCGGCGAAGATCCACGGCACCACGGTGCGGAACCGGTCGTCCACCTTCAGGCGGCCACGGTCGTCCGGCTGCAGGCCGACCGAGGCGAGATTCAGCGCCTCGACGTTGCCCGTGCGGCCGGCGCTCACGAGCACCATCTCCGCGGTGAGCTTCTTGCCGCTCTTCGTGGTCACGGTGACGCGGGTGTGACCGTCCGCGGCCTTCTCCTTCACCGCGCCCGCCACCTCCTCGCCGAGGCGGAAGGTGACCTGCGCGAGCCGCATCTGGTGCACGAGCTCGTCGATGATCTCGTGGTCGATGAAGCCGAGCGGGCGATCGGCCTTGTCCATCACCGTCACCTGCACGCCGGCGTGGGCGAACATGCTCGCGTACTCGATGCCGATCACGCCCGCGCCGATCACCAGC
>CAIOTP010000057.1 GCA_903861235.1 uncultured bacterium
CAGCACGTCTCGCTCCAGGGCCCCGATGGCAAGGCGTATGCCGATTTCGCGCGTACGCTCTGTGACTGACACCAGCATGATGTTCATGATGCCGATGCCGCCGACCAGAAGGCTGATGGCCACGATGCCGCCCGCCACCGCGGTGATGCCGGTGGCCACGCTCTTGAACTGGTCGATGAACTGGTCGATCGGCTGGACTCGGAAGGTCTCCATGTCGCCGCTGCCCAGGCCGCGCACCTTCCGGAGCACGCGGGTGATGTCCGCCGTGGCGTCGTCGGCCTCGGCCGGGCTGTTGGCCAGGGCCACGAACCTCATGAAGAAGTCGCGATCCATGAACTTCTCCATCAGCGAATGCGGAATGAAGAGCTCCGCGCTGATGGTGTTGAAGCCCGTCATGCGCTCGGTGATGGTCTCCACCACGCCCACGATCAGGAACCGGCGTCCGCCGATGATCAGGTGCTCCCCCACCGGATCCGCGGGCAGCTGCAGGTCGCGCACGGCCAGGTCGTTCACCAG
This sequence comes from uncultured bacterium, assembly GCA_903861235.1. Lineage (GTDB taxonomy): Bacteria > Planctomycetota > Phycisphaerae > Phycisphaerales > SM1A02 > SYAC01. The sequence goes on from CAIOTP010000057.1 coordinate 517, forward strand.
ACACACCTGACGCGCGTTGTCCACGTCGGCCTGGCTGAACGGGCGTCCCATGATCACCTGGCGGTTCTCGGTGGCGTGCCAGGCCGGCCAGATGCCGGTCACGCTGACCCCGTCCAGGTTCTCCTGGTCGCTCTGCACGGTCAGGCTGGTCTCACTGATCGGCGTGATGCCCTTGAGCGAGGTGCACTGCTCGGCGATGGCCGCAGCCTCCTCCTTCTTCAGGCGGATCTTCTCCCACGGGAAAAGGTTGCGCGGAACGCCCTCCGGACGGCTGGGCCAGACGTAGATCCGCGCGGCACCGAAGGTCTCGAATTCCGCGAGCACCTTGGTCTTCAGGCCGGTCAGGGCCGCGATCACCGCCGTGGTGCTGGCCACGCCCACGATGATGCCCAGGGCCGTCAGCATGCTCCGGAGCTTGTTGGCCCAGATCTGCCGCAGGGCCAGCATCACGCTCTCGAAGTAGAACAGCGGCGTCAGCATCAGGCCGCCGCCTTCCGGGCGTGCAGGATCGGGCCCACCGCCGGATCGTCGCCCGCCGGCAGGTCGCTGAGCACCAGACCGTCACGAAGCCGCACCACCCGGCGGCAGTGCGCGGCCACGTCGTTCTCGTGGGTGACCATGATCACGGTCTGCCCCTCTTCGTGCAGTCGGGTGAACAGGGCCAGGATCTCGTCGGTGGTCACCGTGTCCAGGTTGCCCGTGGGTTCGTCCGCCATCAGGATGCGCGGTCGCGAGAGGATGGCCCTCGCAATGGCCACGCGCTGCTTCTGGCCACCGCTGAGCTGATTGGGCCGGTGGTCCATGCGCTGCGACAGTCCCACGCGGTCCAGGGCCTCACGGGCCAGTTCTCGGCGTCGCTTGGCCCAGCCCCAGCCCTTGCCGCGGGCGTACAGCAGCGGCAATTCCACGTTCTCCAGAGCGGTCAGCCGCGGCAGCAGCTCGAAGCTCTGGAACACGAAGCCGATCTCCTGGTTCCGGACCTGCGCCAGCTCCGCAGGGGTCAGGTTGCTGACCTCGCGCCCGCCGAGCACGTAGGAACCCTCCGTCGGACGGTCCAGACAGCCCAGCGTGTTCATGAGCGTGCTCTTGCCGCTGCCCGAGGCGCCCATGATGGCCACCATCTCGCCGGCGTCGATGCACAGGTCCACCCCCCGCAGCGCATGGATGGTCTCCACGCCCACGCGGTAGATCTTCTTCACGCCGCGAATCTCGATGATGGGCTCAGGCATGGCGCGAACCTTCTAGCGCATGCCCCGGCGGCCACCGCCGCCACCCATGCCCATGCCGCCACCACCCTGCCCGCGGGCTCCCTCGGCAGCCTGCCAGCGGCCGAAGTCCTTCGACGGATCCTCCTTCTGCACGGCCTCGCCGTCCTTCAGCTTCTCCAGGGCGCGGAACGGGCCGGTCACCACCGTCTCGCCGGACTTCAGGCCGTCCTTCACCAGCGTGTCGGTCATGTTGCTGGCTCCCGTGGCCACGGGGGTGAGCACGGCCTTGCCGTCCACCACCCGGAACACCACCGGCGTCACACGGCGGTTCTTCAGCACCAGGGGGTGGTCCTTCAGCGTCTCGGGAAGATCGTTCACCGATCGCTCCACGATGGCCTGGCTGGGCACCGTGATGCCCTCGTGCCGGGCGATGTCCACATCCACGTTGCCCGTGAGGCCGCTGAAGATCTGACGCCCCTTCAGGTCCAGGTCCACCAGCACCTTGAAGCTTCCGGTCCCGTCCTTCTCGAGCGTTCGCTGCAACGCGATTTCGCTGACCACGCCATCGAAAGGATCGTCCTTGTACGCGTTCACGTAGACCTTGCAGGGCTGTCCCTTGGCCACGCGGGCGATGTCGGTCTCGGCCACCTTGGCGTTCAGGTGCATCCGGGTCAGGTCGGCCACGGTCATGATGCGGGTGCCGGCCTGGTTCATGGTGCCCAGCAGCGCCAGCTCGCCCACCTCGGCGTCCAGCGTGGTCACGATGCCGTCGATGGGGCTGATGCAGACCGTGCGCCGCAACTGCTCTCGAACCTGCTCCACGCTCGACTCGCTCGCGGCCAGCGACTTCTCCAGCTGCGAGATCGTCTTTTCCGCGGCCGCCACCTGGCTCTCCACGTCGCGGGCCCTCGCGGTGGCGTCGTCGAGCTGCTGCTGAGAGACATCGCCGGTCTGCTGGAGCGACTGGGTGCGAGCCAGGATCAGCCGCGCGTTCTCCCGGTTCTGCCGGGTGCCTTCGATGCGGTTCCGTTCCGCCTCCAGCCGGAAGCGATCGCCATCGCGACGGGCTTCCGATGCCGCCAGAGCCGCCTGGAGATCACGACCGTCCAGTCGCACCAGCACATCCCCCTTCTTGACCCGGTCGGCCTCGCGGAACGGCAGTTCCAGGATCCGGGCGCTCACCTCGGCGCTCACCTCGACCTGCTTCTTGGGTTCCACCACCCCGGGCGCGGAGACATTCTCCACCAGCTGCCCCTGCTTCACCTCCTGCATGCGGACGGCTGTGCCGTCAGCTTCCCCACCGCGCATGAAGAACGCCGCCGAGAGCACGACGACCAGAAGGGCAATGCCGGGGATGAGGAACTTGCGCATCGGGGGTTTGAGTCCGAGAACAGATCGTCCTGCTCTCCGTCTCGGAGGGTACTTGTTTCGCCAAGGCCACGCTTCGGTTGCAGACCAGGCCGCCCAAAAGCAAAGACCCCCCGGCACAAGGCCGGGGGGTCGATGCGTCAGGCGTGAGTGAAGTGCCTTCCGATCACTCGGGGCACGGTCCGAACTGGACCAGCAGCGAACCGATGTCGCCGGCGTCCACGGTGCCGCTCTCGTCGAGGTCACCGTCGCAACCAGCCGTGCCACCGGGGCACTCACCGAAGAGCACCAGCAGCGAGCCGATGTCACCGGAGTCCACGTTGCCGCTGCCGTCGAGGTCACCCGGGCACAGCTGCGCGAAGGTTCGCTTCTGCAGCGTCATGCCGAAGGAGGTGGCCGTCTCGGGCAGAGGATCGCCCTCGTAGTCCAGGCCGTAGGCTGCGTAGCCCGCGGGGGTCCACGCACCGGCCGTGTCGAGCGAACCGTCGGCGTTGATCACCAGACCGCTACGGTAGTAGTAGTCGAAGCGATTGACACCGGTGGTCGAACGCAGCGAGCCGTCCACGTCGGAGTCGGGCACCTGGCCGCCGTAGAGGCCCAGGGGCTCGAACACGCCCGGCGTGATCGCGTCGGCATCCGGGTCGCCCCAGATCTCTCCGAACGGAGCACCGATGCACGGACGGAGGCGGGAAACGACCGCCGTGTTGGCGTTCACACCCTTGACCTGCAGCCAGTAGTCACCGGCGGGCAGGCTCTGGGCACCCACATCCATCTGGAAGCGGATCGGACCCTGGCCGTAAGCCGTCCAAACGTCGCGAGGATCTTCCGCGTCGACGTAGGTGCTGACGCCCTGAGCCAGGATGTCGCCGTCGTCCGTGCCCGCGTTGTAGACCTGATCGCCACCGAAGATGCCGAAGCCGGAGCTCAGCTCGCCGGTGGTGGGATCAGCCTCCTGCGGACGGGTCACGATGCGCCAGCCGATCTCGGTCGGCTGGGTGTTGTTGAAGTACGAGGCGATCGCCAGCGTGTCGAAGTCCGCGTCAGCCTCCAGCGTGAAGGCCAGCGAGACCCAAGCCTCGCCGTTCGCGCCAGCGGTGGTGCTGATGCGACCCGCGTTCAGACCGGCCGCACCGTAGAGGGTGCTGCCGACGAACACGAAGTCCTGACCACCGTTGCTGTACGACTCGGACACGAACGACACGTTGAACTGGCCGGCCAGCGAGGGGACCGCGTTGACGTCGCCGTCACCGCTGTACCAGCTGCCCAGACGCAGGAGCACATAGGCGCCGGCGGGGCCGTTCACAATTCCGGTGGCCGTGGGGCCGCCGAAGTTGATCTCGCCGTCACCGTCCGTGTCGCAGCTGTCGTCCGAGCAACCCAGGTAGTCGTCCGGCAGCAGCGAGGTGTCGCCGATGCCGTTCGAGACGCTGTAGTTGGCGTTGTAGAACAGGTTCATCACCGAGTCGCCGGCCGGATCGTTGATCGGGTCGCCGTTCTCGTCGAACAGATTGCACATGGTGATGTCCAGGTTGCCTGCGGCGGGCAGCGGCCCGATCAGGTACCACACGTCCTTGCCCATCGGGCTGCCGCACAGGCGGACCACGTCGTTGGGTCCGTCGGTGAGAGCACCCTCAAGGTCGAACGCCACGGACTTGACCTCGCCATCGCCCATGTCGACCCACTGGAAGTTGCCCACGCAGTCGTTGGGCACCGGGCTCGAACCATCACAGGCGTACTGGAAGAGACCGCAGTCCACCACGCCCTGATCGAAGCAGCTCTGGTCCCAGGCCGTCTCGCAGCAGGAAGCCACGGCGGTGCAGACCAGGTCGCAGCAGGCGGCATCGGCGCAACCGGGGGTGGCGCCGGGCTCGTCGCAGGCGGTCGTGGCCGTGCCGCAGACCTCGTAGGCCAGCGGCAGGTTGGTGACCTCGAACGACAGGTTCACCGGACCGTCGTAGTTGGCGTCGGCCGGATCGGTGGTGACCGGGGTTTCGGCGTAACGGGTGTCGAAGCCGATCGCGTACTCGCCAGCGGGCACGTACAGGTACGACACCGAGGTGCCGTTGGGCAGCGGCGAGAAGGCCTCGAGGCAGCCCGTGGTGCCGCTCTGACGACCGTAGTACTGATCAACGCCGTCGGCGGTGTAGACCAGCATGATGAACCGGTTGCCGGTGCCGGCCGTGGAGTCGTAGCTCCAAGGCGTGATCGCACCCGTGCCATCATCGTTGCCCGCGGTGCCGCGGATCACGAGACGGGCGGGGGCGTCGACCTTGATCTTGTACCAGTCGGTGTCGGAGTCGATGCCACCGGCAGCGGCCGTGCCCGAAGCGTCGCTGGCAGCCCAGCGGCCGAGCAGGCCGTTGACCTTCAGGGTCTGGCCCTGGCTCAGCGACACCAAGTTGCCGTCCTGATCCACCGGGACCGCCGTGGCGGTGGCGATGGAGCTGTTCGGGTCCTTGTTCTCGGAGCCGTCCTGGTTGTTGAACGGGCCCCAGACCGTGTCGACGAAATCGCACTCGGCGTTGGAGAAGAACACGCACTGGCCAAAGGCCGTGGTGCCCAGACCGACCACGGCTCCAACTGCCGAGGCCAGCACAAGCTTGTTCGTACGCTGACGCATCATGTTCTCGATCCTCCTCTTGAGGTGTTCGCTGTCATGCTCCTCTGGGCCCTGCCCTGGCGACGCAGCCAGGACGTGAACCGAGCGCAGAGAGGCTCAGCCATCAAGTAGGTCGTCTCAACATAACCCCAACTTGACACCCTTCCAAAAGCAAATTCACCACTTCGGAACGGGTTTTCCTCCCAACCTGGCCTCAGGAGACGAGCGGGGCGAACCCCAAGACGACCCACGAGGCTCGTGACACAGCCGAGCCGACCGGGAACCGCGGGTTCCCGACTTCAAATACGCTCGATGGTGGCGATCAGACCCTTGGAAAGCAGTTGGTCACGAAGAAATTCCGCCCGCTCACGATGGGTGCGGCAGACCACGGCCTCGCCCTCGTTATGGGCCTCAAGGGTCAACTCGAATGCGTCCGGTAACTTAATACGGACGATTTCCACCAGCGTGTGGACCACCCTGCCCATCTCGTTCACATCGTCGTTGTGAAGCACCACCGCGAACGGCGGCAGTGTGCGTGTCTGCGGGGCGGCGATCTGGACTTGTGGATCGGCGAGGGCGGTCATGGAGATTCCATCCTGACGAGACCCCCCGGAGGAATCAAGACCCGGACCCGGAATTTCTCCAATCCACGAGCACCTTGCCAAACTGCTCGCCCGACTCCAGACGGCGATACGCATCCCCGCCTGCCTCGGGCTCGATCACGCAATCGATGACCGGACGAACCAGCCCGCGAGTCAGCAGACTGGTGACCGCACGAAACTCCTCCATGGTGCCCATGGTGCTGCCGAGGACGGAGAGTTGATTCCAGAAGACCCGCGTCAGATCCAGTTCTCCCAGTTGAGCGGTGGTGCAGCCACAGGTCACGAAGCGGCCCGCTCGGGCCAGGCTGCGGATGCTCGGCTGCAGGATCCGACCTCCGATGGAGTCGATCACCACATCCACGCCCCGCTTGCCGGTGAGCGAACGGACGCCGCGAGACCAGTCGGAACCATCGTCCACCACACCGGCATCGGCTCCCAACGCGCGGGCCTTCTCCACCTTGGAGGCATGACGACTGGTGACGATGGTGCGGCAACCCAGATGCCGAGCCAGCCCCAGGGCGGCCAACGCCACCCCCCCGCCGATGCCCGTGATGAGCACGGTTTCGCCGGGCTGCACCCGGGCACGCGTGACCAGCATGCGCCAGGCGGTCAGATGCGTCAGTCCGAAGGCGGTGGCCTGTCTTGGATCGGTCTGCCCGATGGGCAGAAGATTGGCGACCGGGGCAACGAAGAATTCCGCCATGGTGCCCGGCGAATGCTCGCCGATCATGTGGATGTCCTCGCCCGCCGCCAGGGTGTCCGGATGTCCCGTCGCCGGCTTCAGGATGGCGGCGTTGAGGAGCACCCGACGACCCACCCACGCCGGATCGACGCCGTCCCCCACCGCGTCGACCACGCCGGCACCATCCGAACCGCTCACCGTGGGAAAATGGGTGTCCAGCCCAGGCAGGCCCCGACCCACCCAGAGATCCAGATGGTTGAGCGCCGAGCATTCGGTTCGAACCCGAGCCTCGCCCGCGGAGGGCACCGGCGTCTGCCGATCGTGGGTGAACCTGACATGGTCGGCGACCGGAGCGCCTTGCCGCATGATCTCGAGAGCTCGCATGTCGAGGAATCTAGCCTCGCCGCGCACCCGCGGAGGGGTCGTTCGTAGCATGCCGAGATGCTTCGACTGACCCTCCTGTTGGCCGCCCTCGCCGCATCGCCGCTGATCGCGGGCGAAGCGGCGCCCCCCGCCGGCCGCCCCTACCAGGGGCCCGCTCTTCCAGCCTCCGTGGAGGTGCTGGGCACCCCGTACGGGCTGGACTTCGGCGTGGTCCCGCCGCATTCCACGCTCGAGGGCAAGTTCATGCTGGTGAACCGCTCGGGCAAGGCCCGCAAGGTTCTGCACACGGTGCCCAGTTGCCAGTGCACCACGCTGGAGATCACCGGCAAGGAGATCCCCGCGGGCGGCACCCTCGAGGTGCCCGTGCGGATGAAGGTGTCCAGCACCGGTCGCAAGTCCGCCAACGTGAAGGTGCTGGTGGAGAACCAGGACGCGCCGATCACCTTCGAGATGAAGGCCGAGGTGGCCTACGCCATCCGCGCCCTGGTGCCGGACGCCAAGGGAAATCCGCAGCCCTACGTGGATGCGGCGGAAGATCCTTCCCGGCTCAAGGGCCTGGCGTGGGTCCGCAGCACGGACAACGCGCCGTTCTCGGTGCGCAGCGTGCAGGGACAGCCTGCGCGGATCCGCAACTTCGATCCGGCCAAGGATCCGCCGCGTGCCGAGTACGAGGTGGAGTTCGAGCTCCCCGGCGAGCCCTGTGAACAGGTCCCCAAGTACCTGCTGATCGAGACCGACCGGTCCGACGCGCGACTGATCGACCTCCGTGTGCGCCACGCCTGCACCCGCATCCTGCCCGGGCTCGACATCGCGGAGTTCCGCACCAATGCCGGCGTGCTGCCTGTCGGCGGGTCCGGCACCTTCGAGATCGAGGTGAAGAAGATGGCTTCCAACCGCCTGGCCTCCGCCCAGAGCCTGGACCCGCGTTTCACCGCGGAGCTGGTGGAGCAGCGTGCCGACGGCTCGAGCGTGATGGCCGTGGTCAAGCTCACGCCTGCCCCGGGCGTGCGCGGCGTGTTCATGGTTCCCGTCCGCCTCGCCGCGGTCGACGCCCAGGGGCGGCCCTACCAGATCCAGCGCCCCGAGCCTGCATCGCCCGGCGCGCCGCCTCGCGTGGTCACCCTGCCCTCCACCGCGGATCTGCTGGTGTACGGCGTGGTGGAGTGATCGTCAGAAGTCGATCGACACGCGGAAGGTCAGGATCCAGGCGCCGCCGATGTCCGCCTCGGGCACCGACGAGGGCTGATGGATGTACTGAAGGTCCGGCTGGATGCCCAGCCAGGGCGTGAGCTGGATGTCGTAGAAGGTCTCCACCACGAACTCGCCCTGACCCGGCGAGGGCGTGAGCGTGGGCGTGTTGCTGAAGTGCGCGTAGGCCACCATCAGGCCGGCCGTGTCCGCCGATCGCCCGGGCAGCAGACCCTGCCATGTGCCGCCCCCCATGACGGACCACTGCGAGGGATTGCGACTGGGCGGACTCCATCCGAACTGGCCGAAGGCGGCGAGCCCCTGGCCGTCCGAGGCGCCCGCCGGCTGCCAGAGCCGCTGCGAGAAGCTGCTGTAGAGGCCCCAGGCGCCGGTCACTTCCTGCTGACCCAGCGGCGAGGGCACGCGGGAGTTGCCCGGCTCGGCGGAATCGCCCGTCTGCTGGAACCAGCCGAAGTTCAGGTGCCCGGGGAGCGGAACCTGGTCCCACCGCGCGTTCATCTCGCCGATCAGGAAGTAGGAGCCTGGGTTGTCCCAGAAGAAGCCGCCCACGCCGTGCGAACCGGTGTCCGGACCCGACGTGCCCGTGGAGGGGTCGTACCAGTTGGTGGAGCCGTCGAACATGCCGAGCTTGGCGTCGAGCCATTCGAGCGGCCGACCGAGGATCTCGAAGCCCCCGGCCTGATAGGGATAGGTGGTCAGGTCCAGCGCGACCACCGAGGGCATGTAGGCGGCCGAGTTGACGAACTGAAGGTTGGGGTAGCTGACCGCAAAGTCCACGTTGGCGTCGATCTTGCCCAGCTTCAATCGCAGCGCGCCGTCGATGAACGAGTGCTGGTACCAGTACTGCGAGAGTTCGGTGTAGTCCCGGGCGAAGGGATAGATCGCGTCCCATCCCCAGTAGTCCGGCACCATGGTCATGGCCGATCGCGTGCCGCCAGCCTGCTGGAAGTCCAGATAGATCTCGCCGCCCTCCCACCAGCCGGCCTTGTGGGTGTCCACGGAAAGACTGACATCGATCAGGTACGGCATCACGAAGCCGGTCTCGGGGGCCTGACCCATGACCGTGGCCAGATCGACCGTGGCCACGCCCGTGAGCACCACCCCGGAATCGCTCAGTCTGGTGCGAAGACCGCCCCAGTCGCCCGTGAGCGCGCTCGATTGCCAAGGCCATGTCCCTTCCGAAGAAGCGGCTGGATTGAAGGAGGGGCTCTGCGGTCCGTCTCCGAACGTGGTGGCGGCGGGCGAAGGTGGGCCCTCCACCTGCTGCGCAGCGCAGGGCCACGCGGCCAGTGTGGAGAGAATCACCGGGCCCGCATGGCGCATGGGCGAAAGAGTAGTGAGCGGTCGCCTTGTCCGGGGCCGTAGCATGATTCCCATGCATCGCCTCGCCTTGCTCGCCTTGCTCCTGCCCCTGCTGGTCGCGGCCGGTCAGGACACGCTGCACGAGGCGCTTCGGGCACAGCCTTCGGGTCCGATGGACGCCCGCGTGGACGCCGCCAAGGTGACCACCCTGCCGCCGCCTCCCCTTCCCAGGCGATTGACGCCGCCGCCTCCGGTGGTGCGCAGGATCGCCACCGAACCCTCGCAGGTTCCTGTGTCCGAAGCCTGCTTCGACCAGGCCCGCGCGGCGATCGACCGTGGACTGAACTACCTGCGGGCCTCGCAGGGACCTGAGGGCGGATGGATGGAGGCCAAGCTGGCGCAGGGCTCCGAGGCGGCCAAGGTCTCTGGCGCCGCATCCGTGGCGGTGACCGGGCTGGTGATCCGGGCCTTCGCGCAGGCCGGACGCACCGAACTGAACGACATGGTGGTCCACCGCGGCGTGGAGCGGCTGATCACGCAGACCGGAGCCGACAAGGCCTTCGAACCCGATCCCTCCGGTGGACTGGGAACCTATGTGGCCAGTTGCTGCGTCCTGGGCATCACGGCGCTGGACAGTCCGGACCGGGCCGAGGCCGTGCAGCGCATGCTGGCATGGCTGCGCACGGCCCAATGGGACCAGCCCGAGGGCATCCGGCCCGAGCACGACTGGTTCGGTGGCGTGGGATACGGCAAGCACGGTCGCCCGGACCTGAGCAACACCCAGATGATGCTCGAGGCGCTGCACGAGAGCGGCGCCGGGGCCGACGACGCCGCGGTGCAGCGGGCCCTGGCCTTCGTGGCCCGCTGCCAGAACATGAAGAGCGAGGACGCCGCTCCATGGGCCAACGCCGGATCCGGGGACGGCGGGTTCGTCTACACGGTGGCCAATGGAGGCGAGAGCTTCGCCAGCGAGGTGGCGGGCGAAGGCCGTTTCGGCGAGAAGCTTCCGCCGGGCACTCGCAGCCTTCGGAGCTACGGCAGCATGACCTACGCGGGCTACAAGAGCCTGCTCTTCGCCGGACTCTCGCGCGACGATCCTCGTGTGCAGGCGTCGCTGGCCTGGCTGGCTGCGCACTGGACGCTCTCGGAGAATCCCGGCCTGGGCCAGCAGGGACTCTTCTACTACCGCATGGCCATGAGCCGGGCCATGCTGGCCGGGGGCGTGAACCTGCTGAAGGACGCGGACGGCGCCGAGCACGACTGGCGATGCGAACTCATCCGCACGCTCACGGCCGAGCAGCGAGCGGACGGCAGCTGGGCGAACCCCCAGGACCGATGGATGGAGGGCGAGCCGGACCTGGTGACGGCTTACGCGCTGCTGGCGCTGGAGGAGGCGATCAAGCCTTCGCGAAGGTCGGAGTGACCTGGAGCTCTCCGCCTGTGGCGGGAAGCAGGCGGCGACTCCATGCGGCACCCTGCACCGCCGCCATGAGCAGCAGCGCTCCCGTGGCCTGATGGGCGCTGGTCGAGAGCAGTTCCCAGACCGGAATGGCGGGGCCGCGCCGCATGAGCACGGCACCCAGCGCCACCAGACCCAGGCCCACCTGCACCGCCACGATCACGGCCATGGCCGAACCCGATCGACCGAGCGGGCGGAGCCCCGCGCGACCCGCGGCCGACATGCGACTGGCGGCGACGAGCACCACGATCAGCGCGACCACGGAGAAGCCCAGGTGCCCGTGCATGGCCCAGGTGGGATGACGGATGGCTTCGTCCGAACCCGTGGGCGAAACCTGGAGATGTCGGTAGGCGGCTCCCAGGAAGAGCTGGAACAGGAGCACCATCGGCGCCATGGCGCTCCACAGGCGGATGGGCGCCGAATCCAGGCCTGCAGGCGAGGCCGCGGGCGCCCGCCACGCCGCGCTGGTGGCGGCGGCGATCCACGCCGCGGTGGCGAACACCACCTGCCCGAAGATGCCGTGCGCGATGGCCAGCAGCGTGCTCGGAGCGAGCATGGACGGATCCTGACTCAGCGTGAACATGCCCGTGACACGCAGTCCTCCCATGAGTCCCTGCACGCACACCATGAAGAGAAGGGCCGAGGCGGCCCAGCGGATGCTGGCCCGCCGCTCGTGTCGCCAGCACAGCGCCGCAAGCGTGAAGCTGGAGAGCCCCACCAGCATGCCGAAGAGCCGGTGGGCGTGCTCGTAGTAGCGCCCCTCCTTCATCTCGCTCACGGGATAGAGGAGCATGTTGTGGCCGAAGGAGTTGGGCCAGTCGGGCACGGCCAGCCCGGCTTCCAGGCCGGTGACCAGGCCGCCCGTGATGAGCAGCAGGAAGATGGTGGCGCAGGTC
>CAIOTP010000058.1 GCA_903861235.1 uncultured bacterium
ATGCTGGTCACGGTCGGTGTGCTGGCCTGGCTCGACATCGCCTTCAACCTGGCCAACTTCTTCGCCATCCCGGTCATGATCGGACTGGCGGTCGACAGTTCGATCCATGTCACGCACCGAGCCGTGGACGGTGGACTGGTCTCCGGCTTCGGCAGCACCCGACGCGCCGTCGTGGTGACGGCGCTGACCACCACGATCGGATTCGGCACCCTGCTGTGGGCCGAGCACAGGGGCCTTCGAAGCCTGGGGCAGGTCATGGCGATCGCCAGCCTCTGCTGCCTGGCCAGCAGCGTGTGGGTGCTGCCCGCCATGCTCCGGGTGGCGGGGCTGGGCCGCGCGGCACCGCGAAACCCTACGATCGCGTCATGAACCGCACCTGGACCGCGCTGTCGCTGATCGCCGCCCTGCTCGCCTTCGCGTGCGACCGCGCCGGCGAACCCGAGCAGGCGAGGATCACGCCGGCCGCGCCCGTGGTTCTCCGCCTGCAGGTGGACGGCATGCACTGTCAGGGCTGCGTGGACGCCATCACCGACAAGGTGAAGCGCGTGGACGGCGTGGTGGACTGCCGGGTGAGCCTTGAGGAGCGCCAGGCCAGCGTGGCCCTGCGCGAGGCCTCCCATGGACCCGAGGTCCAGAAGGCCATCGAGAAGCTGGGCTACAAGGTCACTCCGCTCCAGTGATTCAGCCGGCGAGGGCGCGCTCGATCGCCGTGGCCATGGCTTCGGCGGCCTCGGACATGGAGCCCCGGAAACGGGCTCCCGCGGCGTGCACATGGCCACCACCGCCGAACTGCCCGGCGAGCCGGTTCACATCCACGAACGGACCGCCGGCCCGCAGCGGCGGCTTGCTGCGAAGGCTCACCTTCACCAACGGTCCAGGCTCGGTCTGCGAGAGCAGCACGCTCACCTCCACGCTGCCCACCGCCATGGGCGCATTGACCACGCCGGCCAGGTCCTCGGCGCTGCCGCTGGCGTGGGAGAAGTCCTCGGGGGAGAGCGTCATGAGGGCCGCCCGTCCCCCCGCGAGCCATCGCATGCCTCCCATGGCCCGGGCGAGCAGGCCCATGCGCTGCGGCCGGGCCGTCTCCTCCAGCTGTCGATAGAGCCGGTCCTTCTCCACCCCGGCCGCCAGCAGCCGCGAGGCCAGCCGGAAGACCGCGGCGTCCGCGCCGCTGAAGCGGAACCAGCCGGTGTCGGTGGCCAGGCCGGCGAAGAGCGCCTCGGCGATCGAGCCCTCAACGCCGGTGCCGGGACGGTCGAAGGGCACGCCGAGCGCCTCGAGCACGGGCACCAGCGCCTGCGTGCAGCTGGCGCTGGCGGGATCCACGATGCGGTCCACGAAGCCGGTGTCGCCCGAGCGGTGATGATCGACGCCGATGCAGCGATCGTGCCGGGCCCGCAGCCACGGCCCCAGATGCTCCAGCTGGCCCCACGAGCCGGTGTCCACCACCACGACCAGCTCCACATCCTCGCTCGGAAGGGCTTCCGGGGCGCGCCCGGGCCGCTCGTCGACCAGCAGCACCGAGAGCGAGGGATCGAAGGGTCCGGCGAACCAGGTCTTCACCTGCTTGCCCAGGCCACGCGCCGCGCGAGCCACGGCCAGGCTGCTGCCGATCGCGTCGCCGTCGGGCTTGTCGTGCGTGGTCACCAGGATGGAGCCGGCCGACCGGATCCGCTCCGCCAGGCGCTGGGGCGAGGCGGTCGATGCGTAGAGCTGTGCGGTGGTCACGACGGGGGTCATGCGGCGGCCTCCAGTTCGACCTCGGCGCGGGTGCGCTCCACATCCCGCTTCATCTGCTCCAGAAGCTCGTCCAGGGCGTCGTAGCGGGACTGCTCGCGCAGCCACCGGTCGAATCGAAGCTCCAGGTTCCAGCCGTACTGGTCGAGCGGTGCCCGGTGATCGAGCAGGAAGGCTTCGACCGTGCGCTCCGCGTAGCCGAAGGTGGGCTTGGTGCCCACGCTGATGGCGGCTCGCCGGCGGGAACCGTCGGGCAGCGTGGCCAGGCCGCCGTACACGCCATCGCCCGGCAGCAGGCGGTCTCCGTGCTCCATGTTCGCGGTGGGCCAGCCGATCTGTCGCCCCCGCTGGTCGCCGCGGACCACCTTGCCCGCGAACCCGTAGGGACGACCGAGCACACGCGCGGCGTCCTCGACGCGTCCCATGGTGATGAGCCATCGAAGCAGCGAACTGCTCGCGGGAGCGGTGGAACCGTCCCGCAGGGACACCTCGACCGCGGACACCGGCTCCACTCGGAAGCCGAGCCGTTCCCCCTGGGTGCGAAGCAGGGTCATGTCACCTCCACGGCCGCGACCGAAGCGGAAGTCGTGGCCCTCCACGACGCCTTCGAAGCGGATCTGGGCATGCAGCCAGTCCACGAAGGCCTCCGCCGTCATGGAAAGCAGGTCCCGGTTCACTTCCAGCGTGCGGACCTCGTCGG
>CAIOTP010000059.1 GCA_903861235.1 uncultured bacterium
GGCTTCCAGCAGCCAGCACTCGCGCGGGTCGCCCTCGAACTTCGATCGAGGCAGCCGCTTCACCAGCTCGTAGAAGTACTCGTGCCAGAAGCGGCGGTCGCCGTCGCGGCTCGCCCTCTTCCACATGGGCACCAGGATCTTCTCCACCGCGCGGAAGGCGTCGTCCTCGGGAATGCTGGTGTCCGTCACACGCCGCATGCGCTGCTTCAGGATGCGCGTGTCGTCCTGCTTGGTGAAGTAGCGGTACTCGGGGAAGTCCTTGTAGCTGTCGTGGGCCACCAGGCGGAAGAGCGACTCCTCCAGGTTGGCGCCGGTCACGCTCATGCCGTGGATCAGGCCTTCGCGGATGGCCGGGGCCAGCGTGATGCCCAGCTGCGCGCTGCTCATGGCCCCCGCCATGGCCAGGTACATGCGGCCGCCCGCCTGCACATGGTCCCACCACGCGAACAGGGCGTCGCGCGTGGCGCGGGCGTTGAAGTTGCGATAGTTGCCGGCGATGAATTCCAGGATGGGCAGCGAGGTGGCCATGGGGGTGGAACTTTACCTGCACCCGGCGGCCACGGGTGGTCGCCCGGCCCGCGTCCCCTACCCGCCGGCTCGCTCGATCAGCGTGTTCGACGGTCTGGACGCGTCCTGCACCTTGCGGGTCGCCTCCACGCCGGCCACCGGAAGACCCGCAGGAGCCAGAAGGCCGATCTGCACCAGGACCGAGGCCTGATCCCAGTAGATGTGCTCGGTCTGCACCTTGCCGTCCTTGAAGCCGATGATGGCCACCAGCGGGACCTCCACGCGGCGACCCGTGGGCTTCACGCCGGGCAGCATCCAGTCCATCTCCACGGTGTGCGTGAACGAGAAGATGAGCTCGTCCACGATGCGATCCTGGCCGATCGTGCGAGAGACCGGCGTGGTCACGGTGTCGGGCGGCATCTTGGGAATGAAGTGACGCTCGTAGAAGCGCGCGATGGCGGGCATGCCCGTGCCTCCGGTCATGGTGGGCACGTGGTTCACGTGCGCCGGCTCGACCATGGTGGCCATGGTCTCGGCCACGTTCTTGGTGGCGAACTCGTGCCTCATGTGCTCCTCCCACATGTCTCGCAGGCGGACCTGGGCGGGCGTGAGCGCGGCGCTTGCTTCGGGCATGTGGGGAAGGCTATTCGACGACGGAACCGCTCACACGCCCGAGCGCCGCGGCGTCAACGGCCGCTCGACCAGGTCAGCGGAATCCTTCGCCACGCCCCCGAACTGGCCGCCGGGCACGCCCCCGAGGCGAACCACACGGCGTGCCCCCGCGGATCCGCCACCGCCGAGTAGATGGTCCGAAGGTGCGAGCTTCCGCGATCGGCCCGCATCTCCACCCGGTCGTCGGCCAGCAGCCGGACCAGCTCGTCGGGCAGCCGCTCGGCCGGGCTTTCCGCCAGCAGCGCGTGCAGGCGGCACCAGCGGCTCACCGTGCCGTTGCCGCCCCAGTCCGCACGGCACCCTCGCTCCATGGCCTCCTGCGGCGTGGGATGCTTCCGGTGCGGATGGTTGGTGGCCAGCAGCGCACGGTGCGGCCCCACCTGCCACGGGTCCACGCGGTGGTGACCGGAGCGCGAGCACTCGAACACGGCGCTCTCGCCCCGGCGCCCGTCCGCCGCGAACAGCAGCACGCCGCGGTCCCGGTCGGTGCGCTCGATGAACCGCTGCACATCGTCCAGGCTGGCGCAGGTCTCGAGCGCCTCGCGCATCCAGAAGAGCCACGAGATGCACGACACGCCGGGGCGCAGATCGTCCGCCGCCTGCAGCGTGTGCATGTGCAGCCAGAGCCCTTCGGCGTTCATGCCGGTATCCGCGTCGATGTCGCCCATCAGCCCCACCGCCACGCATGGAATGCGCCCCGGCACGGCATGGAACACCGCCGCCGTGCCCCGCTGCAGCGTGACCTCGTACCAGTCGCAGTTGCGGGCCACCCACGGCGAGCCCTGCCGCTCCACCACCACGCCCGAGCACATGGGCCCGTCGCCGGAGACCAGCGATCGCGGATCGTCGCCTCGAGCGTCGGCCGGCGGCGCAATGTCGGCGTACAGGAACTGCCGCACCGTGGGGGCGGGCACACCCGCACCCTCCGCCATGGCCTCGATCTGCCGCTGGTGGTGCTCGGGCAGCCGCCGCGCCCAGGCCTCCGCATGCACCGCGATCGCCTCGCGATTGGACCGCTTCAGCCGCAGCATGTCCTGCAGATAGCGGTCGAGCCGGGGCGGCTGGAACAGGTGCGCACACGCCCTGCCGTAGGCGTGCCCCGCCGCCTCCACAGGCCCCGGCAGTTCCAGCACATGAAAGGAAGGGTCGATCACGCGCGGCGATCGTAGGTGGCTGTCGAGCCGCGAGGCGACGCGATCTTCAGAGGTTCGGCGAGGTGTGCGAAGCGGTCAGTGCGCCATCTGGGCGGCGCCTGCCTGCGCCGCGGCAGCCGTGGCGGCCAGACGGGCGCCATCCGAACTGGACACCATGGTGGCCAGCGTGGGAATGCCCTGCCCCTCGCCCTTCAGCGGCTGGTACCAGAGCTCGCGACCATCCACCGGATCGAGCGCCCAGGTGTAGCCCATCATGCTGGCGAACAGCCGATCACCGTCGGGCAGCAACGTCACCGTGCCGTGGCCCATGCCCCGCCGGCTGGGCCTCCACTTCCATGCCACCGAGCCGTCCGCACGGTCCACCGCGATCACGCGGCCGTTGAATCCGATGAAGAGAAGATCCCGTGTGGTGATGGTGCGTCCGCTCATGAAGAACCCTTGAAGCGACAGGCTATCCGACTCGCCGCCCGCCCATACGCAGGGCCGCCCCCACCAGCAGGATGAGCACCGGCACCTCGACCAGAGGCCCGATCACCGTGGCGAAGGCCGTGCCGGACGCCAGTCCGAACACCGAGATCGCCACGGCGATCGCCAGTTCGAAGTTGTTGCCGCTGGCGGTGAAGGCCAAGGTGGTGGCCCGTTCATACTCCGCACCGATCCTGCGCGCGAGCAGGAACGACCCGAAGAACATGATCACGAAGTACGCCACCAGCGGCACGGCGATGCGCAGGATGTCGAGCGGCGAAGACACGATGCGCTGCCCCTGCAGGCTGAACATCACCACGATCGTGAACAGCAGCGCGATCAGCGTGACCGGCGCGATGCGCGGCAGGAAGCGCTCCGTGTACCACGCGTCGCCACGAGCCCCCCGCAGCACGAGCCGCGTGAGCATGCCGGCGGCGAATGGAATGCCCAGGTAGATCAGCACGCTCCCAAAGATCTCGCCCATGCCCACCTGCACCTCCACGCCCGCAAGCCCGACGCGCGGGGGCAGCCAGGTCATGAAGAACCACGCGTAGGCCCCGAAGAAGAGCACCTGGAACACGCTGTTGAAGGCCACCAGGCCCGCCGCATACTCGGCACTGCCCTTGGCCAGGTCGTTCCACACCAGCACCATGGCGATGCAGCGGGCCAGACCCACCAGAACCAGTCCCTGCATGTACTCGGGGCGGTCATGCAGGAAGATCGCCGCCAGCGAGAACATGAGCACCGGCCCCACCACCCAGTTCTGCACCAGCGACAGCGTCAGCACCCGCCAGTCGCGGAAGATGCGCGGCAGCTCCTCGTAGCGCACCTTGGCGAGCGGCGGGAACATCATCAGCACCAGGCCGATCGCGATCGGGATGTTGGTGGTGCCGACCGTGACGGATTCGGTGGCCTGCTGCACCCCGGGCACCAGCCGACCGATCACCACACCCAGCCCCATGGCCAGGAAGATCCACAGCGTGAGCCAGCGATCCAGGAAGGAAAGTTGCCCTGCCCGCGAGCAGCCGGTGGCCACCTGGCCTGGACAAGATTTGCCTGAGCACCAGGAACGCACGCGGGCAAGCTGTCGAACCAGCGTCTCCGACATGACCAGAGCGTAACGGGCGAAGGTTCTGCAACCCGGCATTACCATGACCCCCGGCATGCCCACGCCGAACTCAAAGAGGAAACCCGGCAAGTCTCGCCTGCTCTCCGGCGGCAACCCTCAGATCGCCAAGGCCGACGGCGACGAACCCGTGCAGACCTACATCGCCGCCATGCCCGGCTGGAAGCGTGCGGTCGGTGCGAGGCTCGACGCGATCATCACGCGCACGGTGCCCGGCGTGCAGAAGGCCGTGAAGTGGAACTCGCCGCTCTACGGCGCACCCGGCCGCGGCTGGTTCCTCGGCGTGCACTGCTTCACGAAGTACATCAAGATCGCGTTCTTCAAC
>CAIOTP010000060.1 GCA_903861235.1 uncultured bacterium
GAGCCGAAGTTGCCCTGCTTGTCCACCAGCAGCGCGCGCGTCTTCCAGGCCTGGCCCATGTTGACCAGGGTGGGGTAGATCACGCTCTCGCCGTGCGGGTGGTAGTTGCCGCTCGTGTCGCCGCAGATCTTGGCGCACTTGATCTGCTTGCGCCCGGGGGTCAGGTTGAGGTCGTGCATCGCCACCAGGATGCGGCGCTGCGAGGGCTTCAGGCCGTCACGGACGTCGGGCAGCGCCCGGTCCATGATGGTGCTCATGGCGTAGGTCAGGTAGCTGTCGTGCAGCTCCTGATCGATGGGCGTCTCGACCACGCGGTCGACCGGTGCAGGCGGGTTGGCAGGTGCTTCGCTCATGGGAAAATGGGGGTTCCGGATCCTATCCGAAAGCGGCCGTCTCCACCTGTGGAGAAGCCCTTTTTCACCGATGATTTCCCGTCATTTCGGCGCCGTGCGCCATGTCGAGCCCAGGCCTCGCGCCACGCATTCACCCGCCTTGGATCGGCTGCAGCAGCATGAGCCATTCCAGGTTGCCGGGACTTCCGGCGCGGCGAGCGGTCTTGCCGCCGGTGAGGGGGCTCTGCGTGTCCGCAAGAACGCGTGCGCCGAGCGAAGCCATGCCTGCACGGACGCGCTCCACCACGCCCGGCACCCTTTCGTGGGGGAGGAAGCCTCGCTCGAGCCAGCCCTTCTCGGCCTCCTGAAGTTCGTAATGGGGCTTCACCAGGGAGATCACGCGACCGCCCGGGCGAAGCCACCGAAGTGCCGCCGGCACGGCCAGCCGCTGGGGGGTCCACGCCAGATCGAACACCACCAGGTCCACGCCGCCCTCGGGACGCTCGGCGTGCAGCGCGTTGGTGCGCTCCATGGCGACCACGCGAGGGTCCTGCCGCAGCCTCCACGCCAGCGCTCCGTAGCCCGTGTCCACCGCGAACACGCGTGCCGCACCGGCTCGCAGCAGCACGTCCGTGAAGCCACCCACGTTGCAGCCGAAGTCGGCCACGACCAGGTCCCGTGGCTCCACGCCGAAGACCTGCAGGGCGTGCTGGAGCTTCACACCGGCCCGGCTGGCGAGCGGCTGCCCGGCCGCGGGATCGGGGTTGCTCATGGGCTCGCCCACACCGACGATCCTAGTGCCGCAGCCCCCAAATGAAGGGCGGCGGGACCGACCGTGGTCGATCCCGCCGCCTTGCGTCAGAAACCCCCGGAGGGGCGTTTGGAGCCGGTTCAGTCGCGACGTCGGCGAGCCATCACGCCGGCCATGGCCACCAGGGCCACCGCACCAGGCGAAGGCACGCTCGACACCGAGAAGTTGTCGGCGAAGCCGAAGCCGTTGTTGGTGGTGCTGCCGCTGGCGCCGTTGTCGGTGGTGGTGAACAGCTGCACCGCGTACACGCCCGACTTGTTGGTGGGGGTGTAGTCGGCGATCAGAGTGCCGTTCAGATACGCCTTGGCGTTGCCCGACACGGTGTCCCAGTCGATGCGGAAGTTGTGCCAGGTGTCCAATGCCGCCGTGGTGCGGTTGGTGCGGTTGGCGGCGGCGTAGCCGTTGTTGGCGGTCCACACCTGGCCGCTGTTGCTGATCATCATGCCGCAGCTGTAGCTGAAGCTGGTGTCGCCGATCATCATGCCGAAGCTGCTGGTGACAGGCTGACCGGCGGCCACGTAGATGTCCGCCTCGGCGCGGAGCACCTTGGTGCCGCTGTTGGCGCCGGTGCTGGCCGCGGCCCACTTGCCGCTGTTGGACAGGTCCAGCCAGACCTTCGTGCGGCCGTTGAAGTTCCACTTCTCGGTGGTCAGTCGCACCGACTTGCCGGTGCCGCCGGAGGCCGGATTGGCCACGATCGAGCCGGCCAGCTGACCGGTGTTCATGGAGCCGGTGACGGCCCAGCTGCCGCCGGTGCCCGTCCACGCGCTCTGACCGCTGATGTTGCCGTTGGTGTAGGTGTCGAAGTTGGTGGAATAGATCAGGGCGGCCTGGCTCGAGGCAGCCACGACCGCGACCGCGGAGGCGGCAAGGAGGGACTTCATGTTCAAGACTCCGGGAGAAAGGGAAGGGGAAGCGGAACAGGGAAACGGGAAGACCGGGGGTTGGGGCCCGCGCGGCATCGGCAACTTAGCCCGACCCCGGCGTTTGCAAAGAACGAATTGCGAAAATGGAGAAATCGCCCTTCAGGAACCCCTGAAATCCTCAGGAAACACCCAGGATCGTCACCCCAAGCCGGTCGGCCGCCTGCAGCACGGCAGGCCGGTCGACCACGATGACTCGTCCGGAACCCAGGGCGATGCAGCGGCATCCGGCGGCGGCGACCCGCTCCACGGTGGCCACGCCGATGGTGGGCACGTCCGCCCTCCGGTCATGGTCGGCCTTGGCCGTCTTCAGCAGGGTCCAGCCACGGGCCCGGCACAGGTGCCCCGCCCGCTCGATCATGGCGTCCGTGCCCTCGATCGCCTCGACCGCGATGACATCCCGGTCCCGCACGGCCATGGACTGGCCGATGTCCAGCTCCACCGTCTTCAGCAGCAGGGGCCACCCGAAGGCCACATCCGCGGCACTGGCCGCGTCGGGCTGCACGCGTCCCATGGTGCCGGTGCCGGCGAGGTGATCCTGGATGAAGGTGGTCGAGTCCATGAGCGGCACTCCACAGGCGGCCAGTTCGTCCGCCACGGCCGCCAGCACCGCGTGGTTGCGGCGATCGTGGCGCAGGCGACGGTACCACAGCCACGCGGCACGCAGATCCGGCACCTGACGAAAGAGCTTCCACGGATCGTGCATGCGGGTCTTCCGCACGCCACCCACCATGATGGCCTGGCGGGCCCCGCCTCGCCGCAGCAGCCGCACCCAGCGGCCGATCTGCACGAGCCCGGCCTCGTGGAAACGGTCGCACAGCGGCGGAAGCCGCGGGTCGAACGCCCCGTGGATGCCCACGCAGACCACGCTTCGGCCCGCGGCTCGGGCGCCTCGGGCCACCAGCAGCGGCAGTTCGCCCGAGCCCGCGATCAGGCCCAGCGGCTCGCTCACTTCTTCCCCATGGGCAGGAAGCGGTCCGGATCGATCTCGAAGGGCTCGGCCTGCAGCACGCCGTCGAGCACCAGCTGCGGCTCGGCGTGCACATGCAGCAGGTGATGCACCGCGGGCTTGATGAAGCGGTGCTCGATGCCGTGGTCGATCAGGGTGATGAGCGGGTCGTAGTAGCCGTCCAAGTTCACCAGGCCGATCGGCTTGCGGTGCTCGCCCACCTGCCGCTGCACGAGAACCTCGAAGAACTCCTCGAAGGTGCCCAGCCCGCCCGGCAGCGCGATGAACGCCTCGCCCTGCTGCGCCATCAGGCGCTTCCGCTCGCTCATGGTGTCCACCACCACCAGATCGTCGCACCCGTCGAAGCCCTGCTCCAGTTCGAGCAGACGCCGGGTGATGATGCCCCGCACGCGGCCGCCGGCCTTCTTCACGCTGCGGGCCACCTCGCCCATCAGGCCGATGCCGCCACCGCCGTAGACGAGCTCGATCCCCCGGCTGCCCAGCAGTTCGCCCATGCGGGTGGCGGCGGTGAAGAACTTGGGGTCCAGGCTGGTGCTGCTGCTGCAGTAGACGGTGATGCGTTTCATGGAAGGGTGCCGATTACAGTAACCGCATGGCGTGGCTCGCGCCCGGTCTCCTGATGCTGGGTCTGCTGCTTTCCCTGCCGCTCACGGCGGCACTGGTCCGGCTGGGCCATCGGCTGTCCGCCCTGGATTCCGCCGGGGCCACGGGTCATGCCAAGACGCTCCGGGCCGTGCCCAACATCGGCGGACTGGCCATCGTGGCAGCCTTCGTGCTGCCGCTGGCGGCGGCCCTGCTGGTGGTTTCGGGCGTCCTGCCCTGGTCCGCCGAGAGCGTCTGGAAGGGCAGTGGCGCCTTCGCGGACCGGCTGTCGGAGGGGCAGCGGTTCGGCTGGTTGCTGGTCGGGGCGGTGACCTGGCTGCTGCTGGCCGGCATGGTGGATGACCGACGGGCGTTGGGCCCCGTGCCCAAGCTGGTCCTGCAGATGGTGCCCGCCCTGGCGCTCGCGTGGCTGGCGGAGGTGCGGCCGCTGGTCGGCCTGGACGGACATGGCCCCTGGGGCACCGTGGTCAGCGTGACGTTGGGCACGCTGTGGATGGTGGCCATGGCCAACGCGATGAACTTCCTGGACAACATGGACGGACTCGCCGGTGGTGTGGGGGCCATCGCGGCGTCGCTGTTCATGGCGGCGGCGATCGTGGTGGAGCAGTGGTTCGTGGCCGGGCTCTTCGGACTGCTGGCGGGATCGCTGATCGGCTTCCTGGCCTTCAACTTCCTGCCCTCGAGCGGTGCGCGGATCTTCATGGGTGATGGTGGAAGCCAGCCGCTCGGGCTCATGCTGGCGGCGCTCTCGCTGCGGCTGGTGTTCAGCGATCCGTCGGATCCGGACTACGCGCTCGGCACCCGCGGGTACGGCGCGTTGGCCCCGCTGATCGTGCTCGCGGTGCCGCTCTACGACCTGGTGGCCACGAGCGCCATCCGGATCCGGCAGGGACGAAGTCCCTTCGTGGGCGACCAGCAGCACCTCTCGCACCGCCTGGTGCAGCGGGGCTTCTCCCGGCGAGGAAGCGTGATGCTCATTTGGGCGCTGGCCGCCGTGGTGGGCGTGGGTGGCGTGAGCCTGGGCAGCCTGGCGCCGTGGCAGGCGACGCTGGTGGGGGTGCAGACGCTCCTGGCACTGGGCGTGCTGGCGGCGGCCGAGGGCCTCTTCAAGTCATGATCCGCCTTGCGCCTGCCATGGCCGGTGCGCTGCTCGCCGCGCTGTGCGGCCTGCGCACGCTGGTCGCGATCTCGCCCACGCTGTGGTTCGACGTGGATCCGGGGCTGGGCGCGGAGCGCTCCCTGGAGGCGGTGCCGATGGCGGGTCTGGGACCCGCCGGAAGCCTGGCGATCGATCTGGCCCTGATGGCCGTGTCCGCCTGGCTGCTGCTGGCCTTCGCGGGAAGGGCCGCGCTTCTGGTGGCCGCTTCGTCGCTGCTGGTGCTGCCAGCGGGACTTCTGGTGGACGAATCCGTCACGCGGCTGGGCTGGCGCGGCTGGGACTGGATCGCCGCGTGGCTGGCCGCAGCCGCGGGCGTGGCGGTGGCGCGAAATCCGCGAGCCGAGGCTCGTCTGGCCTGGAGCGCCATGGTGAGCGTGTCGCTCGCCGTGTGCACGGCGTGGCTGGCGCGAGGTGCCTGGCAGTGGCTGGTGGAGCATCCGGACACCGTCTCGTTCTTCCGGACGCGCGAGGGGCAGGCCTTCCTCTCCGACCGCGGCTGGGATCCCGACGGTCCGCAGGCCATGACCTACATCCGTCGACTGGAGCAGCGCGAGATGACCGGCTGGTTCGGCCTGGCGAACATCCTCTCGGGCGTCCTGGCGGTGGCGGCCGCCGCGTTGGCTGGCGTGCCCAGGTCGGAAGGCAGGCGGGGTGGATCCTGGCTGCTGCTCACAGGTGCCTGCACCGTGGCGGTGCTGCTCAACGGCGGCAAGGGTGCGATCGTGGCCATGGCCCTGGGCCTGGGAGCGGCAGGCGTGCTTCGCTGGAGGCGATGTTCGCCTGCGACATGCGCCGTTCTCGGCGTGGCCGCCGTGCTGATCTCCAGTCTGGCTCCGCTGATGCGAGGCCTGTTGCCCGGATCGTGGCTGGCGGGCGAGCGCAGCCTGCTCTTCCGATGGCACTACCTGCAGACGGCGTGGAGCGCCTGGCGCGAGGCTCCGTGGCAGGGCACGGGCACCGAGGGATTCCAGGACGCCTCCGCCAGGCTGCGTCCCGCGGATGCGGTGGAACTGGTGCAGAGTGCGCACGCGGTCTTCGTGGACTGGGTCTGCCAGCTGGGTCTGGGCGGCTTCACATGGATGGTGGCGGCGATCGCGCTGCTGGTCTGGTCCGCGCGGGGCGCCGCCCTGGAGCCTGCACCGTTGCCGACACCACCCGCCAGGGATGGTCGGCCGCAGTGGATCGTGGCGATCGCCTGCCTGCTGGCGGCGGTGACTGCGGCTCGGTTCGAGGCCCACACCCTGACCGCCATGGGTCTCGTGGTGCGGCTGGTCGGCGGGGCGGCATGGGCGGGCACCGCAGTCATGCTGCTGCCTCGGCTCTGGTCGGCACGCGGCTGCGGGGCACGGCTTCTGTTCCCTGCGGCCCTGGTGGCGCTCTGTCATGCCCAGGTGGAGATGACGCTCTGGAATCCGGGTTCGGCGGCATGGCTGCTCCTGGTGGTGGGGGCGGCGGTTCCACCTCACGCCGTGCGGCCCGACGCCCCCGAACTGGAGATGCCGCCGCGACTCTGGATGCGGCTGGCCGCCGCCGCCATGCCCGTGGCGGCGTTCATGCTGGCGGTGCCCGCCTTCGCTGGACAGCGGAGGCTGGAGCAGGGGCTGGAGAACGTGGCGACGAACCTGGTCGCGCAGCTCCGGCCCGGCTCGGGCATGGATGCGGCCGCGGCACGTCGTGCGGCCGCGGACGCGTTGCGACCGTGGAGCCGCATGCTCGCGTGCGACCAGCTCATGCGTGCGGCAGCCGCGGCGGGACCCGCCTCGCCACGCGGCACCGCCGATCTTCGCGCGGCCTGCGTGGATGCCGACGATGCGGTCGATCGGGGGACGGGGCTGCTTCCGGCCACCCGCATGGAAGCCCTGCAGCAGGCTTCGCTGGCCTGGCTGGTCCTTGCGGAAGCCACCGGTGGTCACCCCGAACTGGTGGGCGCCAGGGAGCGCGCGTTGGCGGTCACCGCCTTCGACCGTCGGTCCGCGGCCATGTGGCTCCGTGCGGCCCGACTGGCGGAGCGCGTCCAGGACGCCGATGCGGCGGTCTACGCGCGTCGCGCCATGGCGGCCGACGATTCCTTCGAACTTGATCCTCTGGTGCGGCTGGCGCCGCGTGACCGCAAGGAGGCGGAACGGCTGGCGGGCCTCAGTGCGCCGCCGCCTCCCGCAGCGCCGTGACCACCTGGTCGGGGGTGTAGGCGTCGCTCTGGAGCGTCACCGTGCCGTCGGCGCGCTGGACCACCAGCAGCGGAATGCTGACGCGGTCGAATCGGTGCAGCAGGCCCCATCCGTCGCTGCGTCGGCTGGTGATGTCCACCTTGATCGCCGCCGCGTTGGCCTGCAGGATCGCCTCCGCCACGCGCTCCGTGTCCAGCACGGTGCGCTCGAGCGCCTTGCAGTTCAGGCACCACTCGGCGGTGAAGTCGAGCACCACCACGCGGCCGGCGTCGCGCTCGCGCTGCAGCGCCTCGGCGGAGTAGGGGATCCACGCGATGCGGCCGGAATCCGTGGCCAGCGATCCGGTCACGCCCAGGCTCAGGGCCACCACCAGCAGGCCCAGTCCCCCGAACACCGCGCGGGGCGTCCACCGCGGGCTGATGCGGAAGGTCCTCCACGACAGCCACGCGCCCGCGACGGCGCCGATGGTGCCCACCACCCACCAGTGTGCGTGCGAGGGCGCAGGCAGCATTCCGTTCACGCCCGCACCCACGAAGAAGGCGGCCGCGGCCAGCAGCAGCAGGCCCATGACCTGCTTGACCAGGTCGCTCGCAGGGCCGCTGCGCGGCATGCGACGAGCCAGGTGCGGGAACGCGCTCAGCAGCAGGTAGGGGGCCGCCATCCCCGCGCCGATGGTGCCGAAGACCGTGAGCACCGTGGCCAGACTGCCGCTGCTCGCCGCCCATCCGGCGGCCGCCCCCATGAGCGGTGCCGTGCAGGGGGTGCTGAGCACGGCCGTCATCACCCCCATCACGAAGCTGCCGCCGGCGCTCTCGTGGCTGGCCTCGATCCCGTGCACCCACTGGGGCAGGTTCACGCTGAACAGGCCCGCCATGCCCACGGCCATGACCGCGATGAACAGTCCCAGGGCGATCGTGAACAGCGGGTACTGGAAGAGCTGGTTCGCCGCGGTGAAGCCGCTGATGCCGCCCACCAGAAGGCCCAGCCCCAGCCAGAAGCTCACCACGCCCAGGCTCATGACCACGCCCAGCCGCAGGCATCGGCGACGGTCGCCCGCGGTGGCGCTGAGCGACATGATCTTCAGCGGGATCACCGGAAGGACGCAGGGGGTGAAGTTGAGCAGCATGCCGCCGACGAATGCCACCAGCAGCACCAGCAGCAGTCCGAGCCCACGGGGATCCACGCGGAACTCGGCGCCGAAGAAGTCGAATCGGATGTCGCCGCCCTCGCCGGCCGAAGCCGCTGCCTTGGACGCGACGCTCACCAGGGCCGTGGGATCGAAGCCCGCCGGCACGGCCGCTTCCGCGGCGCCCGCCTTCACCTGGACCTGCAGAGGCAGCTCAAGGTCCGCGGGCGCGATGCAGTTGCTGGCGTTGCACGCCTGAAGGGAGAGGGTGAAGGTGCCGGAGGCCGAGCCCTCGGCTTGCGGGGCCTGCAGCCGCGCCAAGATCGTGCCCTCGCCCTCGTAGACCGCGTAGGACGCGGGGCCATCACCCACATCCGCCTTGGCGGTGTGCGGCGCGGGCCACTGCACGCCTTCCAGTCGAAGACCGCCTTCGGACGCACGCAGGTCCAGCGTGGTGAAGATGGCGCCCTCGAAGACCGCCGTGCCGGGCAGGGCACGGGCCTGCGTCTCGTGGACCCACACATGCCAGCCCGGATCGATGGCGAGGTCGATGGCCACCACGAAGCTGCCGCCGGCGGGCACCGCGGCCTGCGGACTCCGAACGGTGGCCCGAGCCACGGCCGCCGAATCCGAGGGTGGCGCCGCGGCGCGGCGGACCTTGGGCATGCCCACCTGGGCAGCCGCTCCGGAGGCCAGCAGCAGGGCGGCCATCGCCGCGAAACCTCGTCGAAGGCCGGGGATCCGCATGGGGCGAGCGTAGCAACGCCATTTCCAGGGCCGCAGGGAGGGTTGGAGAGGCTGCAAGTTGAGTTTTTGCCCGATTTCGGCTAGCCTCTCCGCTCCGATCCGCAGTCCGATCGGAGCCGTTCACCTCCCGAATCGAAACGCATGCAAGACCGCATGAACATCGCTTCGTCCTCCACCCGCATCCGATGACGCTGTGCCGCGTCCAGGATGTGGTCGGGATGCCCGTCGGCCTGCCGACGGCGTTCGGGAGCCCCCGAAAGGAGGCCGTCCGCTAGGCGGCCTCCGGACCAGGGTCGGTCCTTCCTCGTGGAAGGCCGGTGAGCGGGCCGAGCTGGCGTGCCAGCGCGGCCCGTGTTCGTTTTGGGGCACCGTCCGCACATTCCGACAATCCACCAATCCAACAACCCAGGCAGACACCATGAACAGCGAAACCCTCCGCATCCTCGACAGCATCGCCCGCGACCGCAACATCGACCGCGAGATCCTGATCAGCGATCTCGAGCAGGCCATGGTCAGCGCGGCTCGCAAGCACTTCAACAGCCTGGAGCTCGACGAGTTCGGCTGCGAGATGGACCGACTGACCGGCGTGATCCGCCTGTGGCGCAACCTTCCCGAGGGTGGCCAGCAGGATGTGCCGCTCTCGGCCATGGGTCGCATCCCGGCCCAGACGGCGAAGCAGGTCATGATCCAGAAGTTCCGCGAGGAGGAGCGCAACAGCCTGCTCGAGGAGTTCGTGAAGCGACAGGGCGAACTCGTCACGGGAACGGCCCAGCGCTACGAGGGCGGCGCCCTGGTGGTGCAGGTGGACCGCGCCGAGGGCTTCATGCCTCGCAGCGAGCAGATCCCGGGCGAGCAGTTCCAGCCGGGTGACCGCGTCCGCTGCC
>CAIOTP010000061.1 GCA_903861235.1 uncultured bacterium
CGTGCCACCGGAGGCCTCGGCGTCGATTCGTCACGCGGTCCGTCACGTGGTCGAACGGTTGCCGGCGGTCGAGCAGGCGATGGGCGAAGCCTTCGCCGAGTATGTGCGGTGCGTGTCGCAGCACACGGCCCGGCTGCAGCTGCCTCTGAGCGGACGCCGCGCGGCCATGCTGTACCGAAACCTGCTGGCGGTGCATGCCGCCAGCGACCTGAGCCGCCCAGGCGTGCGGCCCGAGGATTCCAGCTGGCTCACCTTGACCGCGTCGCTGCCGCATCTGGCCAGCGGCGCCGTGGTGGACCACGCCCGGCTGCAGCTGGCGCACAACGAGGTGTGGAAGACGCTTCGCCTGGATCGCGGCGATCCGCGACGGCTGCTCGCCGCCGAGCCGGACCCCGTGCGACGCGTGCTGCTGGCGGTGAACTTCACCCAACTTGGCACGCAGGAACTTTCAGGCTACGCGGCCGATGCGCTGGCGCGACTTTCCCCCGGAGGCCGCCACGCGCTGGCGCTGCACCTGATGGAGTCGGGCGCGGCGGCTCGCATGATCACCGCCGTGGCGGAACAGGTGGCCGAACTTTCCGCACAGGTCTCGATGGCGCAGAACCTGAAGACGCAGCTGGCCGCCGGAAGCGCCAACCATGTCGCCTGGCAGGAGGTGGTGCGCGTGAGCGCCGCCGTGAGCGCCGAAGCCGGCGACCGCACGCTGGTGGAGAACCTGCTCGTCAGCCAGTGGAGCGGCGGTGAGATCAAGCTGGCGGCCGACGTGACGCGCGTGCTCGAATCGTGGCGGTCGGTGCGGGTTCTCTGCGCAGGAGGCGTCCGTGACCACGCCGCCTGATCCCGCCACGCCACCTCCGTTCCGGCTCGGAGGCCCAAGCGGGCGCCGCCCTCCGGTGCTGCAGAACATGAGCTGCCGCCCCACCATGGCGGTGGAACATCAGGGCGGCCACGTCGGGCGGGTGCTGCGATTCGGATTCGCCGCGCCGAGTGGTCAGCCGGTGGACCTGTCCGTGGTGATGGCGTCGCTCGGACTGGTCGATCGCCCGGACATGTCGATGGGCCGGCAGGTGCATCTGCTCGCCATGCAGCCGTCACCACTGCTCGCCCGACTGCCCGCGGTGGCTGCGGTGCGCGCCAACGCCGAGGGCGAGATGGTCCCGGGTCTCACCGACCACCCGCTGCTGATCCTGGCCGTGCTCACGCGGTGCAGCGACCGCGTCTTCCTTCGAGATCGCGAACCCGCCGTGAGTCTGGACCGCCTCTGTCGCTCGATCACGCTTCTTCTGCCCTCTTCCTGGAGTCAGACCTCATGAACACGCACACCCGATCGCTCGCGGACCGCCTGCTGCAGGCGTTCCCTTCCGGCAGCTTTTGCCTTCCCGCCATGCTGGAACTGGCCAGCATTCAGGAGACCGACGCGGTACCGACCGCCGCCGTGGAATGCTGCGCCCGGCCTCGACTGCTGCTGAATCCGGACTGGATCGAAAGACATGCCGAGACGCCGGAGAAGCTGATGATGCTCACGCTGCACGAGCTTCACCACGTGGTCCTCGGTCACACGCGGCTGTACCCGCGGGTGACCCCGCTGGACAACCTGGTCTTCGACGCGGTGATCAACTCGATGCTCTGCCACCTGCTTCCCGATCAGGCCTGCTGTGCGCTCATGACCCAGTTCTATCGGCACGACGCGTTCCCGGAATGCTTCCTTCGACCGGCTCCGGGCTGGTCGCCGGGCAAGACGGCGTGCACGCCCGCAGCGCTGCAGCGACCGGAGCTGCAGGATCTGGCCGACCTGCATCGGCGCCTCTACACGCCGAAGGGCGTCGGCTATGACGAACTTCGCGAGGCGCTCGCGCCCCGGATCGACCACCGTCAGCTGGAGGAGGTCACGCTGCTCGGTGACCACCGGGAGGAGTCCGAGGGGGCCTCGAGCGCCGGGCAACTGGAGATCCGGTCGCCCGCGCTGCTTGCCGAGGTGCGTCGCATCGTGGAGCGGTGGCCGCAGCCGCCGGAACCCATCGCGGGCCGCTCGCTCGCGGACGAACTCGGCCGTGCCACGGTGCGGGTGCGGCCCCCAAGCAACGCCACGCGACTGGCTTCGCTGCTGCGTCGGGTGGGCGGCTGCACCGAGCGCGGCTCCCTGCGCGAATGCCGAGTCCGGCCGCACCAGGTGGAGACGCCCCTGCTCGCCATGGACCGTCGCACCATGGTGCTTCGAAGCCTTGGCCACGAGCCGATGCTGCACAGGGGCGTGGTGCCGAGCCGCCGCATGGCTCCGTGCGGCGACCGCGTGCATGTCTACCTGGACGTGTCCGGCAGCGTGAAGGGTCTCGCGCCCGCCCTGTATGGCGCGGTGCTTGCCTGCCGTTCGCGCGTGCACCCCGTGGTGCACCTGTTCTCCACGAAGGTGGTCGACGCGTCACTTGAGCAGCTGCGCCGGGGATACCTCGAATCCACCGACGGCACCTGCATCGAGTGCGTGGGCGAGCACATGGCACGCAACCGCGTGCGGCGTGCGGTTCTGGTCACCGACGGATTCGTGGGCAAGCCCGGCGTCACGACGGCTCGCACGCTGCAGGACGCGGTGCTGGGCGTGGCGATCGTCGGCAAGGGCAACCGAATCGATCTCGAGGCGGTGACGGACTTCTGGACCGACCTGGATCCGTCGTCCGCGCCAACAGGAAACCACTTCACGGCAAACCAAGGAGACACCCCATGAGTCACGAGATCATCCGCACCGCCGAGTTCGTGCTGCCCGGGCACCCCGACAAGCTGGCGGACGCCATCGCCGACGCGATCGTGCAGGAGGCGATGCGGCGCGAGCGTCGCGCCCTGGTGGGCGTGGAGGTCGCTCTGCACCGCGACGCCGTCTTCATCGACGGTCGCGTGGCGTGCAAGGACGCCGCGGAGATCGACTTCGAGCACCTGGTTCGAGGCGTCTACGGCTCGGCCGGTTACGACGACCGCTTCGCGCCACGGCCGGAGGCCCTCAGGGTGTCGACCGATCTTTGCCTGGGTCCGCTGTGGGCCGGCGAGTCGGAGTTCCGCGAGGTGGCCGACGACCAGTCCATCGTCACCGGCTACGCGTGCAGCACGCCCGGAACCGAGATGCTGCCTGTGGAGCATGCGCTCGTGCGTCGGCTGGCCATTCGGCTGGCACGCCTGCGCCGCGAACAGCCGCAGCTGCACCTGGGTCCCGACGCGAAGCTGGTCGTGCTGGTCCGTGAAGCGGCGGGTGGCGATCGGCA
>CAIOTP010000062.1 GCA_903861235.1 uncultured bacterium
CACCTCCGCAGCGACTGCGGCATGGTGCTCCGCACGCAGTCCATGTTCGAGATGAGCGACCCGAAGAAGGCGAAGCCGTCGCGCGGCTGAGCCCGGATTGCTCGAGAAGCACGTCGGCGAACTGGCGGGTCTGGCGACCGCGGCCCTGTGGGTCGTGTCCAGCCTCTCGTTCACCGCGGCGGGCCAGCGGATCGGCGCCACCCGTCTGAACCTGCTCCGCACGGTGGCGGCGGCTGCGATCCTGACCTCGGTGCATGTCCTGTTCACCGGCCGCCTGCTCCCTGACGTGGGGTGGGGTGCCGCAGGTTGGCTCATGGCCAGCGGCATCCTGGGCCTGACGATCGGCGACCAGTTCCTCTTCACGGCGTATGTGCTGGTGGGTCCCCGCACCATGTCGCTGCTCATGACGCTGGCACCCAGCATGGCCGCGGTCCTGGCCTTCACCGTCTTCGGCCAGGGCATGGGATGGCTGAGCGTGGGGGGCATGGCGGTGACCACGGCGGGGGTGGCGTGGGTGGTGGCCGGGGGACGGCCATCCGGCCGCGTGGTGAGCATGGAGGACTTTCGGCGGGGCATGTGGCTTGGGGTGGGTGCAGCGGCATGCCAGGCGATCGGCGTGGTGCTGAGCAAGCAGGGGCTGGAGGCAGGCCTCACGCCACTGGGCGCGCTGTGCTGGCGCATGAACGCGGCGGCCATCACCATCGTCCCGCTCGCGGCATGGACGCTGCGATCAGCGGTGCCCCTTCGGCCCGGCGCCACACGAGCCGCTCTTTCTCCCATGGCACTCGGCGTGCTGTCCGGTCCGCTGCTGGGCGTGTACTGCAGCATGGTGGCCGTCGACCGGCTTTCCGTCGGTGTCGCGGCCACGCTCACGCAGCTGGTGCCGGTGTTCATCCTGCCGGTGAGCCGGATCCTGCACAAGGAACCCATCTCGACAAGGGCCCTGGTTGGTGCGATCATCGCGGTGGCCGGCGTGTGCCTGCTCGCCGTCGACAGCCCCGTGCCCCAGAAGACGCCGTGAACGATCCTGCCTTCCGACTTCGCCAAGCCGACCTGGCCATGGGCGTGCGCACCGCGCCTCGGCGGGAGGTGGCCGCCCAGGCACCCGTGGAGCCGTCGCCGCCCGAGGCGCGCCCTTCCGTCACGTCCACACCGGAGCCGGCATCCAACCGCGTCGAGGTTCCTCGGCCGGTGGCGCTGAGGGCCTCCGTGGCGCTGCACGGCGAGCTCGAGCCATCCCAGCGGGTCGATGCACTGAACGCCCTGCGGGCGCGACACGATGCCCAGTGCCCGCACTGCACCACCGCCACCGCCCACACCCAGACCGTCTTTGGCGAGGGAAGCCCCACGGCACGCCTCATGTTCATCGGTGAGGCGCCAGGCGAGAACGAGGATCGGACCGGTCGTCCCTTCGTGGGGAGGGCCGGGGAGAAGCTCGACGAGATGATCGCGGCGATGGGCCTGAACCGGGAGCAGGTGTACATCGCGAATGTGCTCAAGAGCCGACCACCGGACAACCGGACGCCGCTGCAGCACGAAGTGGACGGGTGCGGTCCGTTCCTCATCGAACAGATCCTCATCGTCCGTCCGGAGGTGATCGTGACCCTGGGAGGACCGGCCACCAA
The DNA here is from genome assembly GCA_903861235.1 of uncultured bacterium. Taxonomy (GTDB): domain Bacteria; phylum Planctomycetota; class Phycisphaerae; order Phycisphaerales; family SM1A02; genus SYAC01. The sequence goes on from CAIOTP010000062.1 coordinate 1,626, forward strand.
GCTGGTGCTGGGCACCGAGGAGGGCATCACCCGTCTTCGAGGCACCTGGTCCGAGTGGGCCCCTCCGGCTGGAGGCCTGCCGCCCATCCCGGTCATGCCGACATATCACCCGGCGTACCTGCTCCGGAATTACACCCCCAAGACCCGGGGGGAGGTCTGGGCCGACCTGAAGGCCGTCATGGGCCGCCTGGGGCTTCCCGCCGGCTCGGCCAGAAATTGAGAAAATTCCGGAGCCTCCAGCATCCGGCGGGAACCCGCGGGCGTAACTAGGAAGGAACCGGTCCGCTCGGACCGGCCCCAACTCAGCCCCCCACGAGGAGCCTGCCGCGGCATGTCTGCGGCGGGCTCTTTCATTTCCGCCGCTCAGGCCACCAGGGCCATGGACGCGCTGGAGATCAGGGCGGCCCCGTTCGTGTCACGCAACTGTCGGTAGTCGATCAGCTCCACGGCCGACGGCGCGGCGATCCGCAGTGTGCTTCCCATGTTGCCCAGGCTGCACCAGCGACTCGGGTTGCTCTGGGCCCGGAAGGGGGCCTCGAACCGGTCGGCGTCGGCGCCGCAGTAGAGCTTCAGACGCTCACGATCCAGCTGCTCCACCTGGGCAGCCACCTGGTCGTTGACCGGTCCGGGATCGCCGAACTGCGGGCCCACATGGCTCAGGTCGGCGCTGCTCACGAACAGCGTGCGGCCGCCCAGTTCGCCCAGCGCCGTGCGGAGCGCCTTCACGAACTCCTCGGTGCCGGCGCGAGCGCCGTCGTCGGCCACCATGGGGCGCAGCGGGTCGGGAATCAACGCGGCCACCACGGGCACCTCCCCGAAAAGGTGCTGGATCCACGGCAGGTGCAGCTGCACCGAGTGCTCGCCGAGGAAGTCCATCTGATCCGCGTAGATCCGCTTGCGGCCCAGGTTGCTCTCCAGGAACGCGTGGACCGCCTTGTCAGGATGCGCCGTGCCCGCGGGAGTGGCGAAGCCGAATTCGCTCATGACCACGCCGTCGCCGATCCCGAAGTGATTGGTGCCCAGCAGCACGACCCGATCGGGCCGCCGGTCCGGGCGCAGGGCCTTGTAGGCGGAGGCGTACTGGACGATGCCGTGCTGGTAGTCCAGATGCGGGGCCACCAGACCGACCACGTCGCCGTCGATCTCGGGATCTTCCGCCTCGCCCAGAAACTTGCCGAGCACCTCGGCGGCCTTCGCCGCATCGCCCAGGCCCATCGTGCAGCTGGCGGGGAAGTGTCCGGCGGACTCCACCTTGGCCTTGGCCACACGCTCCAGCTCCTCGAACCGGGGGCCCCACAAGAGCCCAAGCTCGTCCATGCGGGCCACCAGCTGGCGAAGCATGTCGATGGGGGCCTTGGTCCGCTCGGCCAGTTCCTCCAGCGACTCACGCCCCTGGAACTGCAGGATCAGCGGCAGCACCTGAGGGACCACCCCCATGGATTCCTGGCTGAGGGCCGAGGGATCTCGAAGCAGCACGATCGTCTTGCCCTCCTGCTGGATGCCCAGCGGCTGGAAATTCCGGATGTGAGGGCGGTTCTGGTGCTCGGGAAGCGTGGCAGGGGTGGACATGGCGGGGCGAGTGTACGGGTTGGGCGGGCCGCCCCCGCCCCATTTCCCCCTGAAGCGGACGAACCCAGCTTCAGACGGGGGCGTTTGCGGGCCGATGTATCCGCCACGGGTAGAATCCCGGGTCCGACACCCACGAGGAAGCATCACCATGCAAGCACGACTGATCAGCGCCCTTCTCGCCGGTCTTCTTCTGAGTCCGGCGCTCGCCCAGCAGCCGCCGGCCGCTCCCGCGGCACCTGGCAAGCCGATGGTGGCCCCGAACCGGCCCACGGGTCCCAAGGGTGATGGTGGCATGATTCCCGTCGAACCACCGAAGCTGGAGGGGCAGGGCGCACCTGACGGTGGGATGATTCCGGGGCAGGGCATGCCTCCCTCCACGGGTGAGGCCACCAAGCCGGTCCTGAAGTGCGAGCCCGATCCGCTGGACCTGGGCGAGATGGTGGTGGACACCGCCAAGAGCGGCAAGGTCAAGCTGACCAACATCTCCGACAAGCCGGTGACCGTGACCAAGGCCATCACCAGCTGCGGCTGCACCACGGCGGGCACCCCGAAGGATCCCATTCCTCCCGGCGGTTCCGCCGAGGTGGAGATCAGCCTGAAGGCCGGACCCAAGCCGGGCGCTGCACTGAGCAAGCGGGTCACGTTCCAGGTGGACGGGCACGCGCCCACCATCATGACCGTCTCGGGCAAGGTGCCGGCTTACGTCACCCTGTCTCCGGATGTGATCGAGGCCCCGGGCGAGGGCCAGACGAGCGAGGGCACCATCTCGCTCAAGAGTGTCGATGGCACGCCGTTCAAGATCACCGCCGTGGTGCCTCCCATCGTGCCGGACGCCGGGTCCGACTCCAAGACCGAGCATGTGGTGCACATCGACTGGAACCAGTGGAAGGAGACCGGCCGGACCATCAAGCTCTCCTTCAGCCTGGATCACCCCAAGGCGCCCTCGTTGTCCTGCCTGATCCGTCGTCCGCCGGGCACGCCGGGCTCGCCCACGGCACCCGCCGGCCCCAATCCGGCCGAGAAGGCGGCCAGTGCACTGGTCACCGCCGCCCGCAGTGGCGACGTGGCCGCGGTGAAGAAGCAGCTCGACGAGGGCGCGAAGATCGACGCGCCCGACAGCGCGGGTGGGCGCACCGCTCTTCATTGGGCGGCCAAGGAGGGCAAGGGCGAGGTCGTGGCCCTGCTCGTCGAGCGAGGCGCGGACCTGAAGGTGGCCGGTCGTGACGGCAAGAACGCGCTGTGCATCGCCGGCGAGAGCGGCCGCACCGAGGTGGTCAAGCAGCTGCTCGACGCCGCCAAGGCCAGGAATGTCGACATCGTCAACGCGGTGGACCGGCTGGGCGGCACGCCGCTCATGTGGACCGCGGCGCTGGGCAAGCCCGAGACCGTGGAACTGCTGCTGGCCAATGGCGCGACCGTGAACGTGGCCGACAAGAACGGCCTGACGCCGTTGCTCTGGGCGGCGGGCATCGGCGATCCGCGTTCGGTGAAGGTGCTGATCGCAGCCGGCGCGGATCTCAAGGCCGCGGACAACCTGACGGGCGACACCGCCGTCATGCGTGCGGCGAGGAACGGCAAGGTGGAGAGCCTTCAGGAGCTCATCGGGGCCAACGCCGACCTGGCGGCGACCAACCGGCAGGGCATGACCGCCTGGCTCATCGCCTCGGCCAACGGCAAGGTGGACAAGCTCAAGCTGCTGCAGAGCGCCAAGGTGGACGTGAACGCCCGCGACACCCGCGGCTGGAACGCCGTGGACTATGCCCGGAATCGTTCGGACGGCAACCGTGACGAGGTCCTCAAGTACCTTCAGGACGAGCTGAAGCTCAAGCCCGCCGCACAGCAGGGAACTCCGTGAGCCCCGCCTCCGCATCGGCCCCGGCCACCGCCGGTCGGGCGGTGCACGCCCTCGCGGCGCGTGTGCGCGAGGTCAAGCTCCTGGAGAGCACCGGCTCGGTCCTGGGCTGGGACCAGGAGACCATGATGCCCGAAGGCGGCGTGGCCTGGCGCTCCTCGCAGCTGGCGCACCTTGCCAAGCTTTCGCATCAGGTGTTCACCTCGGCCGAGACCGGGGACCTGATCGCGGCGGCGAAGGACGAGGTGGCATCGCTGCCCGAGGATCACGCCGACCGCGTGGACGTGCGGGAGATCGATCGCGACTGGGGGAAGGCGACCAAGCTGCCCGAGAGCCTCGTGACCGAGCTGGCCGAACTCTCCAGCAAGGCCATGCACGAGTGGGCGGCCGCCCGCAAGGCGAGCGACTTCGCCCGCTTCCGCCCTTGGCTGGAGCGCACGGTGGAACTCAACCGAAGGAAGGCCGAGTGTCTGGGCTGGCCGGCGACCGGGGAGCCGTGGGACGCCCTGGCCGACAGCTACGAGCCCGGCCTGGCGGCTGCGGACGTGCAGGCCGTGTTCGAGCCGCTCCGCAAGCGCCTTCAGACGCTGCTGGATCGCCTCAAGGGGGCGTCCCGCAGGCCCTCGAACGCCTTCAACGAGCATGCCCTGGAGATCGCGGATCAGGAGAAGTTCGTCCGATTCGTGGCCAAGAAGATCGGCTTCGACTTCTCACGCGGACGCCTCGATCGCAGCACCCATCCCTTCTGCGGCGGAAGCCACTGCAACGACGTGCGGATGACCACCCGGTACCTGGAGACCTGCGTGCTCGACGCGCTCGGAAGCACCATGCACGAAGCGGGGCACGGCATGTACGAGCAGGGGCTCGATGCCGGTCGCATCGGCCTGCCCATGGGCGAGGCCGCCGGGCTGTCCGTGCACGAGAGCCAGAGCCGGCTCTGGGAGAACCAGGTCGGCCGCAGCCGCGCGTTCTGGACCTGGGCTCAGGGCCAGCTGCCGGCGTTCTTCGGCGACGCCTGCGACCGCTTCAGCCTGCAGGATCTGGTCGACGGTGCCAACGTGGTCGAGCCTGGCTTCATCCGCGTGGAGGCCGACGAGGGCACGTACAACATGCACGTCATGATCCGCTTCCAGTTGGAGCGGGCCATGATCAAGGGTGACCTGAAGGTGGCCGACCTGCCGGGCGTCTGGAACGGCCTGTACAAGGACTACCTCGGCCTGAGCGTGCCCGACGACCGCCGCGGCTGCCTGCAGGACGTGCACTGGAGCATGGGTGCCATCGGCTACTTCCCGACCTACACGCTGGGCACGCTGCTGGCCGCCCAGCTCTTCGAGAAGGCTCGCAAGGACCTTCCGGGCCTGGAGGAGGGCTTCGCTCGCGGCGAGTTCGCGCCGCTGCTCGAGTGGCTGCGAACGCATGTCCATTCCCAGGGCCGTCGGCACCGCCTCGACGGCCTGTGCCGCAAGGTGACCGGGCAGCCGTTGTCGGCCGACCCCCTCATGCGGCACCTGGAAGGCAAGCTGCTGCCGCTGTACGGGCTGGCCTGATTTCCCAACTTTCTTCGCGGATCGGAGCCGGGTTCCGCTAGACTGCGGGGCTCTCCATGGAACTCCGAAACGTCGCCATCATCGCCCACGTCGACCACGGCAAGACCACCCTGGTGGATGCCATGCTCCGTCAGTCCGGCACCTTCCGCGAGAACGAGGCGGTGGCCGAGTGCGTCATGGACAGCAACCCGCTCGAGCGCGAGCGCGGCATCACCATCCTGGCCAAGAACTGCGCCGTCACCTATCAGGTCCGCAAGGGCCCCAAGGCGGGCAGCGTGATGCGGGTGAACATCATCGACACCCCTGGTCACGCCGACTTCGGTGGCGAGGTCGAGCGGGTGCTCCGCATGGCGGACGGCTGCGTGCTGCTGGTGGACAGCCTGGAAGGCCCCATGCCGCAGACGCGGTTCGTGCTCCAGAAGGCGCTTCAGATCGGCCTGAAGCCGATCGTGGTGGTGAACAAGTGCGACCGCCCTGACGCCCGCCCGCAGGAGGTGGTGAACGAGGTGTTCGACCTGCTGGTGGACCTGGGCGCCGACGAACTGGCCCTCGACTTCCCCATCCTGTGGGCCAGCGGGCGCGATGGCTGGGCCGCGTTCGACATCAACGACCGCGATCGCGGGGTGGAGGACCTGTTCCTGGCGATCATCGACCGGGTGCCGGCGCCGACCAACGACGCCGGCGGACCGATGCAGTTCCTGGTGACCAACCTGGACTACTCGGGCTACGTCGGCCGCATCGGCATCGGTCGAGTGATGCGCGGCGTGCTCAAGCCCGGCATGGCGGTGGGCATCTGCCGCGACGACGGCCGCGTGGACAAGGGTCGGATCACCAAGCTGAACCAGTTCAGCGGTCTCGGCCGAGCCGAGGCGAGCGAAGTGCGGGCAGGGGATCTGTGCACCGTCGAGGGGCTTCCGGACGTGGCCATCGGAGACACCGTGGTGGATCCGGAGTCGCCCGAGCCGCTGCCCCGGGTGCATGTGGATGAGCCCACGCTGCACATGGTCTTCCGGATCAACGATGGACCCTTGGGCGGCAAGGAGGGCAAGTTCGTCACCAGCCGCCAGATCAGCGAGCGGCTCGACCGCGAGCTTCGTGCCAACGTGGCCCTGAAGGTGCAGCCCGGCGACGGTGCCGACGAGTTCAAGGTGAGTGGCCGCGGCCTGCTCCATCTGG
>CAIOTP010000063.1 GCA_903861235.1 uncultured bacterium
ACCTGCTCTCGTGGCGAGCCGCCGACCGGCTTCGGGTGAACGCGTGCCACTGGCCCATGCGACTCTGGCGCGGACAGTTCCGTGGCGGCGTGCTGCTGCATGGGCACGCCCACGGCGGGCTCCGACCGCTGGGTCGCTCGATCGACGTGGGGGTGGACTGCTGGAACTTCGAGCCCGTGCCGCTGGAACCGCTCCTCGAATGGATGCGTCGCATGCCGTTCGAGGATCCTGCCGAGTGGCCCCGCGAGCAGCGCGGTCGCGATCCCTCCGCGCTGCCCGACCTTCCAGTGCCGGAGGTAGGATCGTGGCGGTGAGGGCGCTCCTTCGCATTCCCGTTCTCTTCGGCGCGTTGGCCTGGGTGACAGGCTGCGTGACGCCGCCGCCCGTGGTGGGCGGCCAACCCATCGTGCCGATCTCGCCGGAGGTGGCTTCGGGCGTGTGGGCCATGACCGACGAGCGCAACGAGACCTTCAACGCCATCCTGCGCCCGGACGGCTCGGCCACCAGCACATGGAGCCGGGGCACCGAGGGCGCCCGGGGAGAACAGGGCGGCTGGAGCGTGCGCGAAGGTCGGCTGGTCATGAAGTGGACCGATGGTTGGACCGACATCGTGCAGCTGGGTCGATTCGGATACGAGAAGCTCTCCTTCGGGCCCCGTGACGTGGAGCGGGACTTCCCGGAGTGCTTCGGGCAGGCGATCAAGCTGATGGACGAGGGCAGCCAGTGGGTGGGCGTGTGGCGCACGAGCAGCGTGGGCAGCGTCACTCGTGGCGAGGAGATGTTCGTGTGCCTGTCGAGCGACGGCAAGGCCATGAAGAGCATCGACGCCATCAACACCGGCTGCTGGCAGGTGCAGCCTCAGGGAACGGCCATCTACTGGAGCGACGGGTGGTTCACCATGCTGGTGCGCCAGGGCGACCTGACCACGAGCCGAAGCTGGGCACCCGGCCTGAACCGTGACGGCCCACCCTCCGGAGAGGCCGAATGGGCGGAGGTCCGCGAATGAGACGGCGCCTGTCGATCGTGCTGGTGCTCGCGGCAGGATGCGAGACCTCGCCCTTCCCCGATTCCATGTCGCCCACGCAGCTGCAGCAGCGGCAGTTCGACTCGGGCGGACAGGCGATGCCCTACTACGATCTCGACGACGGCGACAACGAGGACCCGTGCTTCGACAACGCCGCGTATCCCAACTCGAGCGAGCCCTGGTGGAACAGCCCGGGCTACATCGGCGGCTGATCCCTACTCGACCGCGTCGATGCGCCACAGGCTGCCGGGTCCGGACTCGGTCCCGTCGAAGGCGCACAGCACCAGCTCGCCGTTGTTGAGTTCGCCGAAGCTGCTCCACATGCTCCGGCTCCCCTGCCTTCGCCAGACCACCTTGGGCTCGCCGCAGCCCGCGGTGTCGCACCGCAGGCCCCAGATGGTGCCGAAGGCGTAGTCGGCGTACAGGTAGACGCCCACCAGCCTGGGCAACTGGCTGCCGCGGTACACGAAGCCACCCGTCACGCTCACGCCCTCGGCGTGGTTGTATTCGGCGACGGGCTCGATGAAGCGGCCGCTGAAGCGGCTCGTCTTGCCGCCGCCGAACTCGTGTCGGCCCTCTCGCGGATTCCAGCCGTAGTTGCCGCCCTTCTCGATGACGTCCACCTCCTCCCAGGCGTTCTGTCCCACATCGCCCGCGTAGAGCCGGCCGGTCGCACGGTCGAAGCTCATGCGCCACACGTTGCGGAGGCCCCAGGCCCACACTTCCGGACGCGCACCCTCGGTGGAGACGAAGGGATTGTCCTTGGGCACGGCGTAGGACTTGCCGGCGTCGGACCGGTCCACGTCGATGCGGATCACCTTGCCGAGCAGGGAGCCCAGGTTCTGGCCATGGCCCTGAGGATCGTTCGCGGCGCCGCCGTCGCCCAGGCTCAGATAGAGCATGCCGTCAGGACCGAAGAGCACCGTGCCGCCGTTGTGGTTGGAGTAGGGCTGCGGCACCTCCAGGAGCACCTGGGCCGTGGCGATGTCGGGGCGACCGGTGGCCTTGTCCACCGTGAAGCGGGTGAGCTCGCTCCGGCGCGGCCGACTGGCGGTGTAGTAGCAGTAGACGAATCCGTTCTCGCCGTATCTGGGGTGGAACGCCATGGAGAGAAGGCCCTCCTCGTTGCCCTGGTCGTTCACCTGCTCGCGGATGTCGAGCCAGCTCTGGGCTTCCGTGACCTGGGTCGACTGCAGGTCGAGCCGAAGGACCCGACCGGCCTGCTCGAGCACGAACAGGCTGCGATCGTCGCCCGGGGCCTGCAGCGCCTGCACCGGGCGGCGCAGCTCCAGCTGCGGGAAGATGCGCGAAACACGGATCGAGGGGATCGGGGCGTCCCGGGCGGGCTCGGGAGGCGCGATGGCGAGGACGGCCCAGAGACTGGCGAGGAAGAGCTTCATGAGATGGTTTCCTTTCGTGCGGGCGGAGCGGCGCGATGCATCCGTTCCACGATGGCCTCCGCCAGCATGGCCACGGACCGTGGCGCGCTTCCCTCGGCCTTGTTGTTGACGATGACGAAGGCCTCCGCACCGGCCGACTCCGCCTGCGCCGCCAGATCGGCAACCTGGCCACGGGACGCGGGGTCCGGGGCGACAGCCTCGCGGAAGGGCTCGAAGCGGGCACGGGCCTCCTCGTAGCCCAGTCCATGTCCCAGCAGCCAGCGCAGCACCAACGGTCGCTCCGGGGACCACCGCCATCCTGCCGATTGCAGGGCGGCTGCAGCCTCGGCGCACGCGGGCATGCCGGGCAGCAGGCCGATCGCCGGCACGGCGTTCGCGGCCTGCAGCGCCTGGACCAGCCGGGACACCACGCGGCCCTTCAGGAAGGACGCGTTGCGGAACTCCACCGCATGACAGATGCCGGATGGCAGGCCCTGAAGGAATCGCGAGAGACGATCGATCAGCTGGTTCTCGTCGGCCAGCGGTCCACGGGGGCCGAACGCCAGGGCTGGGAACTGGAACACCACGGGACCGCATGCACGGCCCAGACCTTCCTGGAGCGGCGAGATCACCGCGTCGCAGGCCCAGGCCGCATCGAGGAATCGTGGATTCGGAGCCCCATGCTCCTGCGAAACGAGCGTGGAGCCTCGGGTGGATCCGTCCGCCTGGAGGTGGGGCCGCGTGAGGGCCTGATGCGCCTTGACCACGAAACGGAAGCCCGGCGGCACCTGATCCGCGAGCGCGCGGAGCGTGGCCACGGACGGCACCTCGTAGAACGCACGATCCAGACCGACCGTGCGATGCAGGGCTTGATGGGCGTAGGCCGCCAGCCCCTCGGCAGCCAACGCGGCCGCCGGCGCGGACTCGGCGTACACCAGACCGCGCCAACCAGGGAACGACCAGCTGCTCGTGCCCAGGCGCACTCGGGGCGGCATGCGTTCGGCCAGCGTCACCGAGTGCTGGATCGGCGCACTCGGAGGCACCACCTCCATGGCACGATCCGCGGGCGTGTTCGCGAAGAGCGAGGGTGCTTCAGGTCGGGTTCGCCGGACGGCCATGGTGCAGACGGTAGCCGGACCTTCCCTAGACTTCCTGGATGAGCGCAGCGACTCCCATGCGGCGTGTCGAAGCGCTGGCCGCGTTGACGCATGACCCGGGATCGGCCCTGCTTCGGGAGATTCAGGCCTGCACGGAGCCGGGACCGGCGGATGTCTCCCGCTGGAGAAGAGCCGCCCCGACGGAGATGGTGGCCGCCGCCATGGACCTGGCCTCTGGTCGCCGATCGCTTCGCGGTCGCAGGCACGATTGGGCCGAACTCTGGGTGGATCGGGAGGGTGCGGCGCAGGCGAGCGACGAGGCGAGTGCCGCGTGGAAGGCGGCCCGGCTCGCAGGCGACCAGCCTCTGATCGATCTCTGCTGCGGGTGCGGCGCTGACCTGCTGGCCCTTCGGCGCGTGGTGCCCGCCGCGCGAGGCATGGACCTGCGCGAGGATCGCACCTGGATGGCCTCCAGGAACAGCGGCTGCACCACGATCACGGCCGATGTCGAAGCCTGGACTCCGGATGTCCCCGTGGCGCACCTGGATCCGGCGCGCCGGGACGAGTCGAGCGGTCGTCGTCTGCATGGATGGAGCGATCTGACCCCCGGTCCCGCCTTCGTCGCACGCATGGCGCGCGAGCTTGCGGGCCTGGCGGTGAAGCTGGGGCCCGGTGTCGACATTCCGGCGGACGAAAGACCCGGCGGCAGCGAGCTGGCCTTTCTCTCCCGTGACGGCACGCTGGTGCAGGCCGTGCTGCTGACGGGACGGGCCGTGCGCCATCCCGGCTTCAACACCGCAGTGCGGCTGGGCGAACCCATGGAGGTGAGTGGCCCGCCCCTGTGGACCGCCTCGATGGGATCTCGAAGCTGGTCCACGGCGCCAGCCTGGGGAAGGCACATCGCGGAGCCGGATCCTTCCCTCGAGCGCTCGGGCCTCCTGCCGCAGGTCGCCCGGACCCTCGGACTGCAGGAGCGCGCGGCGGGACTGGGGCTCTGCACACGCGACGCCCCGCCCGAGGGGCATCCTGCGGAGGCCTGGTTCAGGTGGTTCGAGCGGGTCGACGTCTTGCCGGCTCGACTGCCTCACGTGGCCCGGCGTCTCCGTGAGCTGGGGGCCGGTGAGGTGCATGTGAAGGTGCGCGGTCGCGCCGTGGACGCGGATGCGTGGTCCAGGGAGGTGCGGGGCACGGGCCCGAACGAACTGGTGGTCCTGGCTCACCGCACCACCGACGGCGCCGAGGCGGTGATCGCGCGGCGGCGCTAGGCCGTGACCGCCTTGCCCACTTCCATGTACCGGGCAAGGACATCCGGCGGAATGGCCATGAACGCGCTCACCATGTCCGGATCGAAGTGGGTGCCCGAGCCTCGGGCGATCATCTGGCGAGCTTCCTCCAGGGGCATGGCTCGCCGATAGGGACGCTCGCAGGTGAGGGCGTCGAAGACGTCAGCCACCGCGATCACCCGGCCCATCTCGGAGATCTCGGTTCCGGCGAGACCGTGGGGATAGCCGGTGCCATCCCACTTCTCATGATGCTGCAGCACACCGGACAGCGTCTCGGAGAACTGGTCGTACTTCTGCAGAATGCGATGCCCCTCCTCGGGGTGCCTCTTGATCTGGGCGAACTCCGCGTCATCGAGCCTGCCGGGCTTTCGAAGCACCTGCTGATCGATGCTCACCTTGCCGATGTCGTGAATGCGTCCGCACTCGTAGATCCGCTTGCAGGATGCGGCGTCGAAGCCGGCTTCCTTGGCCACCAGCTCCGCGATCTTCGCCACGCGCCTTGAGTGGCCGCCGGTGCACGGATCCGTGCTCTCCACCATGTCCACCACCAGATCCAGCATGTCCCGCACCGCCACGACGCCCTTCAGACTGTCGGTCGCCATGCGGACCAGGCCCAGCGCCACCTGGGCGGCGGCCTCGAGACTGGCCCGGTCGAGGGAACTTCGGCCCGCGCCGCTGTCGGCGTAGAGGAAGCCGAACTTCCCGCGCGGCCCCACGGGAATGCAGAAAGCCTGGTTGGAGGCGGATCGTTCCAGGCTGGCCGCCATGTCGTTGTCCGTGAGGTCCTCGCGATCCGTGACCAGCACCAGCCCCTCGCGCCCGTCCTGGCCATCCCGAGCCTTGCGGAGCATGGTCCGACTCACCCTCAGGCGTCCGGATCCGTCCCGGATCTCGCCTCGGTGCTCCGCGATCTGGATGTCGTCCTCGGTCTGGGGTCGGAGCACGAACGCCACGTTCGGGAACTTGATGGCATCGCCCACCCCTTGGATCAGGCGCTGGCGAATGCCCGCCTCGTCCAGGCCGGAATGGAAGTCCTTGCCGGCGGCGAGCAGCAGTGCGAGATGCTCGTTGCTGAGTTCCTCGTTTCGACCCTCGGACAGCCACTCGATCCGCTCCGCCGAGTCCGATGGCCCGCCCACGCCGAGCGTGGCTCCCTCGTCCACCGCTCCGGCGTGGAACTCGAACTTCACGGGCCCGAACATGATCAGATCGCCGTGGGCGAGTCCGACGGACTGACCCGCCTCGAGACGCTGACCGTTGAGGCGCGTGCCTGCTCGACTGCCCGCGTCGGACACCTGCCAGAGTCCGTCGCCCGCGATCCACTGCAGACGCGCATGCAGACGACTGACCTGGGGGTGATCGACCATGAGCGTGCTGCCCGGAAGGCGGCCGACGGTGACCGGTTCCGGCGGGACCAGCGGCTGCTTCACCATGCCCGACTCGGTCCAGGTGATCAGGCAGAATTCCGGCATGGCCGCAGCGTAGCGTGACCGTCTCAGTTCGAAGCCGGCGCCCGCACCGCCAGGTCCTGCGCGGCGTTCGCGGAACTGCCCGGAATGGCGGGCAGGCCCAGCAGACCCAGGGCGGTGTTGCCGGCGTCGGCGTTGCGGATGGGCGGCGCCGCACCCGGCATGAACCGCTCGCTCGGTCCCGGACGGGAGCGCGACGTCGGATTCAGCGTGTAGAGGTCCTCGGCCGCACCGTCCTTGCCCAGCCAGACCACGAAGGGGATGGTGAAGTTCACCGGGGCCTCGGGATCCACATGGCTGATGAACGGCACCCCGCCGCCATGGTCCGCGGTGAGCACCACGGCCACGCTGCCCTTGAGCGCCGGATCGGCGTCGCACCGCTGCAGGAAAGTGGCGATGGCGCGATCCGCCTTGACCACCGCCTCGCGATAGGCCGAGCCCGCCGTCAGGTCCCAGCCCTTGGCATGCCCCGCGAAGTCGGGCGAGGGGATGTGCCAGAAGACCAGGCTGCGACGCCGCTCGGCGGCCGACCGCTCCAGCAGCGTGACCACATGCTCGAGCTGGGACTGCGGCTCAGGATCGCACAGGAACAGGTCGATCTTGTCCCTTCCGTCGTCCGGTGTCACGGTGTCGGGACCCCCCGCGTCCTCGCCATAGCTCTGCTCCAGCAGCACGAACTTCCACTTGCCGCACACCACGCCCGTGCGCAGGCCATGGTCGTGCGCCACATCGAACATGCTGCTCATGTAGGCGCCGCCCTTCGCGTGCAGCGTGCCCCCCTGGGCGCGCGCCGGCGGATCGACGTTGCCTGTCCACTGGTGGCCGTTGGCCCCCGCCACCTGACGCCCGGTCAGCATGTCCAGATGGTTGGGCAGCGTGATGCTGATGTCGGGATCGCAGCGCGCCTGCAGCGTGTGGGGTCCGCGTGTCAGTCGTGCGAGGCCGGGGGTGCGTCTCGGCCATCTCCGGCAGCAGCATCTCGGGACGCAGTCCATCCACCGAGACCAGGACCACATGCCGGATCGCCGGTTCGGGGGAAGGTGGGGCTGCAGCGGCGATCGCCGCGAGAAGGGCCAGAAGGAAGGGTGGCACGGAAATGATGCTAGCCCGGAACCGCCGAAAACCGGATCCTTGCACGGGGCTAACTTGCCGGCGTGCGACGATGCGCGGTCATCCTGGGCATGGCCACGAGCCTGGCGATTCCGGCAATGGCCGACGAGGACAGCAGTTCGGATGTGGACTGGCTGGTCCGCGTGACCCGGTCGCTTCCTGCCCAGGCACCGGTGCACCTGCACCGTGAGCAGTCCCTCGCCTTCATCAACGTGAACACACGAAGCGACCAGCAGTCGCTGCTGGGCAACACGGCCTCGCCCGGGGACTTCTCCCTCTGGGCGGCGCGGCCGTGGCCCGTGGGCGTGGACGGACTGGACCCGCTCTTCGCCGATCCGATGCAGCCGCTGCTGAATCCGGTGCGCAACGCCGAGGAGGCCGCCAGCGTCTATGCCGGCACGCGCTTCGACATCTACGACTCGCTGGTCTTCCAGGGAGTGACCGACAGCCTGCCGGGCATGCGCAGCACCGAGGCGACCAACCGCTTCAATGTCCGGGTGGACACCAAGGTGCTCGACTGGGCGGACGGCAGCCACACGCGGTTCACGCTCCAGTGGCGGGCAAGCAACGTGATGCCCTCGGGCAGCCCGCCGCTTGCGCAATCCGTCGGCTCACCTGCCGGCCTGAACGCGCAGCGGACCACCTTCGACACCCGGCTGATCCGGCTGATGCTGACCCAGGGATTCTGCGAGGATCGCCTGACCTTCAGTCTGGGCAAGATCAATCCCAACGACTACCTGGGGCTGAACCTCTTCGCCAGCGACGAGACGAGCCAGTTCCTCAACACGGCCCTGGACGGCAACGACGTGCTCCCGGTGGGCTTCCAGGGCTACACCGAAGGCGCAGCGTTCCAGGCGCTGCCGGTCGACTGGTTCTACATGAACGGCGTGCTCAGCTCGGCCAGCGGCACGAACGGCTACGGATTCGACCAGGCGTTCCGCAAGGGCTACTTCGGCGGACTCGAGGCGGGATTCATCCTGCGGCCGTTCGATCGACCCTTGCGTCTGAGCGCCTCCTGGAGCGCCAGCAACGCCAACGAGGCCACGCTGGACGGCGGATCCTCGGTGTTCGGCAACGCGTGGAACGGCCTGGCGCAGTGGCTGGCCACGGATGAACTGGGCGTGTGGCTCCAGGTTTCGGCGGCGGACGCCTCCGTGGCGTACACCGCGACCAGCGAGGGCATGGCGGGATTCACGCTGGACAACGCCTTCGGTCGCAGGGGTGACGGGATCGGGGTGGGCGGAGGCTGGACCACGCCTCTGTCGGACACGCTGCGCACCCAGGGGCTGGTCGAGGGCTTCTGGCGGCTTCAGGTCACCGGCTCGCTGCAGCTGACCTTCGACCTTCAGCTGCTGCTGCCGGCGGGCTCGCCGCAGTTGGCCGACGCCGTGCTGGCCGGGGCGATCCGGGCCAAGTTCACCTTCTGAGCGGCGCGCCCGCCACGCCGCTACAGGAACCGGCCCATGTCCGGCGTGAGCGCCGGCGGCGGCCCCTGGTGCACCGGAAAGGGAAGCGGCGAGAGGCTCCGCAGCCTGGGAATGTCGATCGGATCCATGCCGCCGGGATAGTCGACGGGCAGGGAGGTGTCCCACTTCTCGCGGAACAGCCGATAGGCCTCGTTCACCGTCCGCATGCGCTCGCGGTGGATGATCTCGTAGTCCACCTGTCTCGCGCGCGCCTCGTTCACGTAGAAGCCGGCCCCCTCGTGAAGAAGCCATGCGCCCTTCGCGCAGACCAGACGGTAGCCCGCGTGCTGCGCACGAAGCCCGTAGTCCACATCGCCGAAGTAGCCGTAATAGCGGCCGTCCATGGCACCGACCCGGTCCAGCACGTCGCGCCGCACCAGCATGACATCACCCACCAGGAACGGATCTTCTTGGAAGGCTTCACCCATCTGGTCCGACACCAGCCGGGAGAAGAGCCGGACATCCGCGATGTTGCGCGGCGGCTGCGGCGGCTGCACGATGTGGTGCGGGAAGCAGTCCACATGGTTGGAGCAGGCCCGGACCACGCCGTGCGATGGATCCAGCGCCGCCACCTGCCGCATCCGCTCGATGCAGTGCGGCGTCAGGATCATGTCCGGGCTCACGAAGAGCAGGTCGCCCTGCGCCAAGGAGAAGCTGTAGGCACAGGCCCGGCAGTAGTGCTGATGTCTGGTGAACTGCAGGATGCGCACCCGGGAGGGAACCTGCGGTCTCGCCTCGAGCAGCATGGGCGCCACCTCGCGGCCCGGGTCGGAGGTGTCGTCCACGAAGAGGAACTCGAAGTCCTTGGGCCGGCCGAAGTCGGCCACCGCACCGAGCACCGACTTCAGGCACGAGGGCGTGAGCGGCGCCATGTTTCGGAAATGGACCGCGATGGTCAGCATGGGCGACTCCGCTGCGCCGCCAGTGTAGGACGCTCCCGGAGGGTCCCATGCACCGGCCCCCGCATGCCCCCGGGGTCAGCCGATGCCCGCTCGCGCCCCAAAAAGAACGGTTGCCGCCCGAAGGCGGCAACGCGTCCAGTGGACCTGATCGGGCTCGAACCGACTACCTCTTCCATGCCATGGAAGCGCTCTCCCAAATGAGCTACAGGCCCAGCGGAGTGACTTGAATTGTGCGCCGGACCCCATGGACCGGCGGGTCGATGATTGTACCCGAAGCCCCCCTTCCCGCCAGACGGTTCCGCGTGCGGGCGGGGACCCCGGAAACCGGGCTCAGGCCGAGGTCAACGCCTCGGCCAGGGTGCCCTTCTGCACCACGCCGACCCACTTCTTCACCATCTGCCCGTTCTTGAACAGCATGACGGTGGGAATGCTCTGGATGCCGTACTTCACCGCGATGCCCTGATGGTGATCCACGTTCACCTTGCCCACCTTGGCCTTGCCGGCGGTCTCGGTGGCCAGCGCATCGATGGTCGGCGTGAGCATGCGACAGGGCATGCACCACTCGGCCCAGAAGTCCACCAGCACCGGCACGGGGCTCTTGAGGACTTCGGACTCGAAGTTGGCGTCGGTGAACTCGATCGTGCTGGGGCTGGCCATGGATGCCTCGCGAATTTCGAAGTGGGTGCTGCAGGCGGAACTCCCCGCCTGCGGGAGCGGGATCCTAGCACCCGCCACTGGCCCGAAGAATGGCCCGGACCTGCACATGGGCGGCCACGTCGTGCACACGCAACACGCCCGCGCCATGACGAATCGCCTGGGCGGCGGCGGCCAGCGAGGCGGGCAGCCGATCCGCGGGATCCGTCACGCCCGCAGCCGCGCCCAGGAAACTCTTGCGGCTCAGCCCCACGAGCACCGGGAGGCCCGACGAGGTGAACTCTCGAAGCCGTGCGAGCATGTCGAAGTTCTGCTCCACGCTCTTGCCGAACCCGAAGCCCGGATCCACCGCCATGCGAGCCCGAGGCACGCCCGCCCCCTCGGCCAGACTCGCACGGTCGGCGAGGAAAGCCGTGACCTCCGCCACCACATCGCCATAGGCCGGCGGTCGCTCGTACTGGTGGCTGTAGCGGTCCTCCCCGGGCGGCGTGAGGCGGTGCATGAGCACCAGCCCGGCACCCATCCGTGCCACAAGGGGAAAAAGCCCAGGGTCCTCCCGGCCGGCGCTGACGTCGTTCACGATCCAGGCACCGGCTTCGATGGCCGCCTGAGCCACGGCGGCAAGCGTGGTGTCCACGCTGAGGGGCACCCCGCTCCGCTCGCGGATCGCCTGAATCACGGGCACCACGCGGCGGATCTGCTCCGCCGCGGGCACTCGATCGGCTCCAGGTCGGGTGCTCTCGCCACCCACATCGATGATGTCCGCACCCTGGCGCACCAGGTCGAGAGCGTGCTCGATGGCCGACGGCGCATGCATGCTGCGACCACCGGTGTGGAAGGAGTCCGGCGTGCAGTTCAGCACGCCCATGATCAGCGGGCTGGTCACCGCACCCGAGAGCAGACGCTCGATCTGGGACGACGGCGCGAACACCGGCTCCTGGACCGTGCTCACGGCTCGCCCGCTTCGCCCTCGCCGACCTCGGGCGCTTCGCCTTCCGGAGGCTGCGTGCGGATCCGGTAGAGCTCGGCCATCACGCCGATCACGCCGCTGGGCACCATGGTGGCGGTCTCCACCCGCGAATCCTGCACCTGCATGGCGAAGGCGACCGGTTCCAGTCCGGGAGGCGCGTCCGGCAGCTCGATGCCCCCGCCGGGGAAGCTCGAGGCGGCCTGCCTGGCCACGGCCAGCAGCGAGCCGACGCCCAGGTAGGCCTCCACATCCGGCTTGGGCAGCAGCCAGCCTCGCAGCGCGGTGATGGTGGCGCCGGCCTCCAGCGTCTTGCCGCCTCCGGCCGCCTCCATGCAACGCTTGAGCACGTCGGGACGCTGGCTGAAGGTCACCAGCATGCCGTCCGGGAAGGTCTTCACGAAGCCGGTGGCGCCGCGCGGACCGAACACCATGGACTGCATCAGCCGCCGCGTGGGATTGGGGCGGCCTTTGCCGCCGGGCACGGGCTGCTCGACCACGCTCCACGCGTCGGCCACCAGGCCATCCTTGGTGGTCTTGCCCTCTTCCCAGACCACCTTGGTCTCCATGCCGTCTCGCGTGCCCGAGAGACCGGTCATCCAGGTCTTGAGCAGATCGCGCGCCTTGGCGGCGTCCGCCGTGCCCAGCCAGAGACAGGCCTCGTTCAGCAGGCCACCTCCGGCCACGCCGAGCTTGCTGGGATAGATGGCGAACTCCACCTGCGAGATCAGCTGCCGGTTCTGCATGACCCACTCGGGAATCGCCGGCGCATCCGGGGCCAGCGTCCGCAGTTCGGCCACGGCCTCCACGCCACCCAGCCCTGCCGGATCGATCGCAGCCGCCAGCACGAAGGGCCCCTGGGGCAGGTGCCGGAGACCGGGTGCCGCGCCCGGGACACCACCCCGCGCCGCGCGACCCAGCGGCGTGGCAGGGTCCAGGATGGCGAAGGTGCGCGTGCACGCGCCCAGCGGATCGAAGTCCAGACTGAGCACGCCGTCCAGCAGCCCCTCCGATGGATCGGGCTCGGCCGGCGCTTCGGTGGCCTCGGCTTCACCGGCCTGCGTTGAGCCGCGGTCCGGCTGCGGCGCCGAGGCCGCGCCGGCAGGTGCCGACTCGAGCATCTGCTGGAGCTGCTGCACGTCCGCCTGGGTGACGGTGCCGTCGCCGTCCAGGTCCGCCCGGCCTCCCTTCTTGCCCATCTCCAGCAGCAGTGCGCCCATGTCGCCGGAATCGACCTCGCCACTGCCGTCCAGATCGCCGCGAAGTTCCTGGCCTGCAGGAGCCGCGCCGTTGGAGCCTCGGCGCTGCCGTCGCGAGGTGCGCGCATTCGTGCGGTCCCCGTCGGCGGTGCGACGGGCGGGTCCCCGCATGGCCGCCGCCTGCCGACGCGCGTCCGCCGTGGCCTCCGGTCCTCCCCACGCGGCCAGGTCGCCGCCCGTGAGCACTTCGAAGCCGCGGTCACCCAGCCGCTTGCGAAGCATGTCGGTCATGCCGGCGGACTGCGCGTAGGCGTCGACCAGGCCGCGATCGGTGGAAAGGAGCACACGGCGATCCAGCACACGGGCGTGCAGCGTGCCCAGCTCCGGATGGCGATAGGCCGGACCTGCGGGCGTCTCCACCTTCTCGAAGTTGGCGTCGAGAAATTCCTGCGGACCGGTCACGGGGACCAGCATGGCCGGCACCGCCTTGCCTTCGCGCATCTGGAACCACATGGCGAACATGCCCGCCTCGTCGATGCCGCCGCCCAGCCCGAGCCGGCTCTTGAAGAGATCGATGGGCCGCATGGGCAGGGCGCCCGCGCCTTCACCGAGACTGGCCAGGCACTCCGAGAGGTCGTCGGCGGCCATCTTGGGGTTGGGCATGGCCACCAGGCTGATGGCGGAGGTGGGCACCAGATCCAGGGTCTGACGCCAGGCCGCCGCGTCCGGCACCCTGCGCACCGGCGGATCCACTGGCGCAGCCCCTCCGAGGACGGACAGCACGAGGACGGGAAGCAGACGGCTGATGGACATGAGAGCCTCCGGGTCGAACCCGCCGGACAGGTGCGGCGTGCACCTGAAGTCCGGGACCCCCTACTGTACGGCCTCATGCCCGAGCCCTCGCCCATGCCCTGCCTGACTGGTTGCCTGGCCGCGATCCTGCTGGCCTGGCTCATCGGGGCGGCCCTGCGCTCGCTCCGCGTGCGTCACGCCTGGATTCTTTCCGGCGTGATCGCTGGCGTTGCGTTGGGACCGCTCGGACTGGGGCGGGTGGCAGCGGCCACGCAGGCTTCACTCTTCCAGGGTGCCGTGGTGGAGCGCAGAGACGCCCTGCTGGCCGAGCGCACGCTCGAAGTGGCGCGTTCGACCGCCGGATCACGCATGGCCGCGCTGGAATCCGCGGACGAGACACGGCTGCAGGCGGAACTGCTCGCCGCACAGGAGAGGCTTCGTGCGGCGCGCGAGGCGTTCGACCTTCCCGCGTCGTGGGTGGTCTCGCTGCTCGCCACCTTCGTGGTGATCGGTGTCTCGCCGCTGCTGGGTCGCGTGGCATGGTGGCGGGGTGGCGGACCGGCCGTGGGCGTGTGGAGCGCAGCCCTGCCGGTGGCGGGCCTGCTGGCTGCGTTGTCGCTGCATGGGGCGGCCACGCCCGAGACCTGGTGGATCTGTGCGGCGGCGATCGCCTGCGTGGGTGGGGCGCCGCCACGCGTGCGAGATCGCTGGATCATCACGCAACTGACCGGACCGTCGGCGCCCGGCGTGGACGCGGCCGGTGCGGCGGCAGGCGTGCTCGCCCTGGTGTTGGTGCTCACCGGTGCGATCACCGGAGTGTGCGGCGAGGCGGCGTGGCTCATGCCCTGGGGTGGACTGCTGGCCGCGTGGGGACTTGCGGCGGCCCCACCCGCCGCCATGCAGCGTCTGGCGCGGGCCGCGCTCGCGGGCTCGGTGGCGATCGCCTGCGCTCGACTGGATCTCGCTCGGACGTGGAACGGCTGGATGGCCCTGTGGACGCTGGTGGCCGTCGAGGACCTGAAGTGGCTGGGCGGCACCCTGGGCCTGATGCTCTGGGGGAGACTGGGCTGGACTCGATCGCTCCGCGTCTGTCTGCCGCTGGCCGACGCTTCCCCCGCCGTCGCCGCCCTCGCTTCCGTGGCGCTGATGGCCGGTGCGGTTCCGGCGTGGATGGCCACGGCCATGATCATGGCCGCAGCCGTGGTGTCGCTCATGGAACCGCTGCGACGCGGAACCGGCGAGCATCTGGAGCGGTCGCTCTCGGGCGCCTGAGGCGCCTCACTTCGACAGGGCCTGCTCGATCGCCTGCTGAAGGGCGGCGTCGCCCGGCTTCACGCTGCTGGCGTACATGGCCACGGGCTGGCCGTCCTTGCCCACCAGGTACTTGCTGAAGTTCCATCCCGGGAGCTTGCCGGTCCGCGTGCCGAGGAACTCGTACAGCTCGCTCTGGCCCGAGCCCGCCTTCACCTGGACCTTCTCGAGCATGGGGAAGGTGACCTTGTACTTGGTGGAGCAGAACTCCCGGATCTCCGAGGACGAACCGGGCTCCTGGCCGCCGAAGTCGTTGCATGGAACGCCCAGCACCACCAGTCCACGGTCGCGGTACTTCTGGAAGAGCGTCTCCAGGTCTCCGTACTGGGGGGTGAAGCCGCATCGGCTGGCCACATTCACCACCAGGACCACCTTGCCCTTGTAGTCGGCCAGGTTGGCGGGCTGGCCGTCGAGCGTCTTCATCTGGATGGTGTGCATGGATCGGTCCTTCCACTTCTGCGTGAGTTCGGGGGTCTGGGGGGCGGTCTGGGCGCAGGCGAAACCGGTGACGGCAGCCAGACCGGTGGCGGCGGCAAGCACGAGGCGATGGAGGACGTGGGTCATGATGCGGGTTTCGCCGGGAGTTCGGGCATGGATTCTCTGGGTTAGCATCGACCGTGTGACGCATGGATCGCAGATCACCGCCCCGCCGCTCCCCGGGCCACCGGCCCTGGTCGACCTCGCGGGGCCCCGGGCCGCCGCCGTCATGGCCCGGGTCCGCCGGTCGCTGGCCACCTTCGGCGATCCGTCCATCGCGCTGCGCCGCGCAGCCGACGCCGCGGACGGCGCCGCTCGCATTCTCGGCTCGGCATCCGAAGCCATGGCCTCGTCCGTGGGACTGGTCGGACGGCCCGTGGCGGCGGCAGCGCAGCTGCCCGAGGATCGTCCGCTGTGGATCCTGGGCGATCTTCGCGGCGACGCCCTGGCCCTGGCGGCGGCGCTGGCGTTCGTGGACGAAGCGGATGGCGGCGAGGGCCGCGCTTTCGTGGCCATGCTGGGAGACTGGTGCGGCGGCGGTTCCGCCGACGCGGCGACGGCCGCCATGGTGCTGGAGCGGTTCAACGCCGCGCCCGACCGCACGCTGCTGCTGCGCGGCGACCGTGAATGGCTGCTGGCCGCCGAGGGTGCGGACGACCCGCCTGGCGTGCCTCACGCGGCGGGCATGCCCGTGTCGGACGCGCATCAGGGCCTTCGAAGAGACTGGCTGCGGGCGCTCGCCGGCCTGGTGCCGCACCTGCCGGTCGCCGCCCTGCTGGGTGAAGGCACGCTGCTGGCGCACGGTGCACTGCCGCGCGCCTCGCGACTGGCGGACTTGAACGACTGGAGTCAACTGCAGGCGAACCAGGCGGCCCTGCGCGACTTCGCTTTCGGGCGACTGCATCCGCGCCAGGAGCGCGTGCAGGCGGGTGACCGGGAAGGCGGCGTGATCGCCGGGTCCGCGGATTTCCGTGAATCGCTCGGGCACATGGCGCGGCTGGCCGATCGTCCCGTGGTCCGCCTGGTGCGGGGTCAGGACGCGGCTCCCGAGGGACATCGCTGGTTCCGGGCCTACGGCGAGGGCCGCGTGCTCACGCTGACCACCATGGCGGACCGGCTGCCCCACGGCTCGCCGAGCGAACGCCGCCACCCCTGCGTGGCCCGGCTGAAGGCGGGCAGGCTTCGCGTGGTGCAACTGGACATTCCCGAGGAGGTGGCTTCGCTGGCCGAACAGCTCTTCCCGGCGGTGACCGCTGGCGCGCCCGCGTCGCTCTCGACCCGGGTCATGGCACAGGCCACGGTGCCGCAACCGGCGCCGGCGGCGGCACCCGAGGATCCAGTGCAGGGAGCGCGGCGCGAGCCCGTCGCCATGCAGATGGCCTTCGAGCGCGGCATCCGCCTGCTCAGGTCTCGCGCGTGGGCCGGAGCGCGGGACGCCTTCCGGGAGATCGGCTCGCCTTCGGAACTTCGCGATGCGGCGCTCATGAACGAGGCGGTGGCCTGCCTGAGTCTGGGTGCGCCAGGTCATCAGGACGCGCTGGCCTGCCTTCGACAGCTCCGGCAGTCGCACCCCCGATGTGCGGAAGTGCACTTCAACCTGGGCATCGCCTTCCTGGCCGGTGAACGCAACCCCAGCGAGGCGGTGCGATCGCTTCGGATGGCGGTGGAGATCGATCCCGAACTGTCGGACGCATGGTGGGCCCTCGGGCTCGCGGCGGCCATGCGGCATGACGCCGCCACCGCAGCCTCCGCGTTCGCGCGTGCCGCCGCGGGTGGCTGTGAACTGGCCGCCCCAGGCTCCTTGCATGGCGGCATTCCGGTGCGCGAGCTCATGCCGGCCATGGATGCGCTCCGGGGCCTCGCCAGGCACCAGCCGGCGGCCGGCGCACCCTTCACGCCACTGAGCGCCTGAAAACCTGGCCGGCCCCAGGTGGGATCGGGACCACGATCCGCCCTGAGGCCGGTCGAAAGATCTTGGTGAAAGCTCGAGACTTCAGAGCACCAGTCGAATGCCGGCGCAGGTCCGCAGCTTCTCGAAGAAGGTGAGGCGCTGCTCGTCGTTCTCCACGGTGGTGTCCACGCTCATGCTGCACCAGCGTCCGCCCGAGCTGCGTCGCAACTCGCCCAGCTTCACCGGGTGCCCGGCGAAGGCCTGCTGCACGGCGAGTCGAATGTGCGCCTCCTGCCCCGCGATCACGCGGTAGCCCCACTCGCACGGGTAATCCAGCTGCGGCCAACCTTCCCTGTCGCGTTCGCTCATGTGAGGTGCCTCCTGACGGGAACACCGTCGATAATGACGCGGGCTCCGGCAAGAAATCATGCCCCCCGTGTCAGGTTTTTGTGTGTCCGAAACCGGCCGGACGGCGATTTCAGCCCTCCAGCGGCAGTCGCCGGGCCAGGTCGACCCACGCCCGGTGCGAGGCCTCGAGCTGGGCCATGGAGTCCCCGCCGAACTTCTCCAGGAAGGCCCGGGCGATCTCGAAGGCGACCACGTTCTCCAGCACCACGCTCGCGGCGGCGATGGCGCTGATGTCGCTGCGCTCGTAGGCGCTGGTGACCGGCGCCTTGGTGTTCAGGTCCACGCTGGGCATGCCGCGCAGCAGCGTGCTGATGGGCTTCATGGTGCCGGTGACCACCACGGGCATGCCGTTGGTCATGCCACCTTCGAGGCCGCCCGCATTGTTGCTGGTGCGCACGAAACCCAGGTGGGGCTCGTTCCGGCGCGACGCGTCGAAGGCGATCGGATCGTGCACCTGGCTTCCGGTGCGGAAGGCGCACTCTCGCCCCATGCCGATCTCGACCGCCTTGAAGGCCTGGATGCCCATGACGGCGGCGCCCAGTCTGGCGTCCAGCCGCTCGTGCCACTGCACGCAGGTGCCCAGGCCGATCGGGCAGCCGAACACATGCGCCTCGACCAGACCGCCCACGGTGTCCTTCTCGACCTTGGCCTGGTGGATGCGGTCGACCAGCTTGGCCGACGCGTCCGCGCAGGGCATGCCCACCTCGCTCGCATCGCGCGCGGCGCGGAGCGACTTCCAGTTCTCCAGCGTGACCGCGGCGGTGCAGGTCACGTCCAGGCTGGCTCGCACGAAGCCGAAGCTCTCGATGCCGAACCGGCGCAGCAGGCACCGGGCCAGGGCTCCCGCCGCCACGCGGGCGGCGGTCTCGCGGGCGCTGGCCCGCTCGAGCGTGGCGCGGCAGTCGGTGGTGAGCCACTTCACGCTGCCAGCCAGATCGGCGTGACCGGGGCGGGGCTGGTGCACGGGCGGCGTCTTGGTGGCATCGTCCAGGCGGCTGTCGCGGTTGGGAATGCGAAGGACCACGGGACCGCCCATGGTGCGACCCTGCATGACGCCCGAAAGAGGCTCGGCAGCGTCGGCCTCGATGCGCTGCCTTGCCCCGCGTCCGTAGCCCGCCTGACGGCGGCGAAGTTCGGCGTCGATGAAGTCGAGATCCACCTCCAATCCGGCAGGCAGGCCCTCGATCACGGCGAGCATGCCCGGGCCGTGACTCTCGCCAGCGGTCATGAAGCGGAGCGACATGAAGGGCGATGATACGCGCGGAGATCGTCGACTTCCGCGGGTTCAGGCGCCGGCGGCGGATTCCCGGGTGACGGGCTCCCTCAGGGCCGCCCACCACCAGACGACCGCCGCAAGCCCGGCGAAGATGGCCAACGAACCGAAGGCCGCGTCCATGTTCGACCACTCGGCGATGTTGCCGACCAGCGGCACGCCAGGCACGTCGCCGAGCAGATGAATGGCCAGGATCGCCAACGCCATGCCCGTGCCCCGCTCGGTGGGATGCACCACCTGCACCAGCTGCGCATTCACCGGCCCGGTGCTCATGGCCAGCGCCAGGCAGGCGATCGTGACGCTGGTCCACACGAGCAATGGATGATGCGAGACCACCACCAGCAGCACGCACGGCACCGCCGCCAGGCTGGTGATCGCACACACGCGCAGATGCGCAGAGGGACATTGCCTGGACCAGACGTCGCTCCACCAGCCGCCCGCGAGGGTGCCGAAGAGGCCCGTGCAGGCCACGATGCCGCCGAAGATGGATCCCTCAAGCGGGCCATTCATGCCCTTGGTCTTGGTTAGGTAGAGCGGCGCCCAGTAGGCCAGGCTGCCGAAGCACGCGGTCTGCGCGGCGTAGCCCAGCGTGCAGCGCCGCCATCGTGCGTTGCCCCACATGGTCAGCAGCGCGGCGAGCGTGGG
>CAIOTP010000064.1 GCA_903861235.1 uncultured bacterium
CCGATCGACCTGTGCCGCTACCAGGTGCTGAACTGCTTCGGCGGCCGCAGCGGCCTGATCAATTCCGGCGGCGCCAGCAGCGGCGCGGGCGACCTGGCCGAGGCCGTGCGCACCGCGGTGATCAACAAGCGGGCCGGCGGCACGGGCCTGATCAGCGGACGCAAGAGCTTCCAGCGACCCATGAAGGAGGGTGTGGAGCTGCTCCACGCCATCCAGGATGTCTACCTCGACGCCGGCGTGACGGTGGCATGAGGCCTTTCGCGGCCCTGCTGCTGGTGGCGTCGTGCGTGGCGGGGTGCGGTGCGCCCGCCAGAAGCTCGTCCTCCACGGCGGCGCCTGCAGGCACCCCGGCCGTGCCGGAGTTCGAGCTGCGACTGGCCTCGGGTCAGGAGCGGGAGGGCTGGGTGGTCATGCCCGTGCGCGGAGGCGGCACGCTCATGGTGGCCCCGACGCCGCTGCTCACCCCCAAGGACATCAAGAACGCCGCCATCTCCAGCAACAGCGGCGACTCGCTCATTCTCAACGTGCGCGAGGGCAACCGCGCCGTGCTCCAGGCGGCCACGGGCGACCACATGTACAAGCACCTCGTGTTCATGGTGGATGGCCAGGTGGCCTACATGGCCCTGCTGGGCATGCCGCTCAATCGTCAGGTGGCCATCCGCATCGGCCCCGACGCTCTCACCATGGACGAAGCCAAGCGATGCCTGGAGGCCGTGAAGGCCCACGGCGGCGGAAAGTGACGCTCAGTTCCGGGCGGCCCGAAGCGCCTCGGCCTGTCGCACCGGCTTGACCGGGCGGCTGGCCTCGGTCTGCACGCGGAGCGTCTCGGCATCCATGATGTCCTCCCCGAAGCGGACCAGCCGCAGCGAGTTGGCGATCACGAAGATGTAGGCCGCAGCCTGGTAGAAGGGCGTGATCCAGATCTGGATCCGTCCCGTGGCCGCCAGCGCCAGGCCCACCACGGCCAGCGCCAACGCCGCCGCGATGTTGAGGCCGATCACGCCGCGGGCGCGACGGGCCAGTTCGAGCAGGAAGGGCACGTTCCGCAGGTCGTCGTTCATCAGCGCCACGCCGGCCGAGTTGGTGGCGATGTCGCTGCCCGAAAGGCCCATGGCCACACCCACGTCGGCGCTGGCCAGGATGGGGCCGTCGTTGATGCCGTCGCCCACCACCAGCGTGCGGTGGCCCTTGCGGATGAGGTACTTCAGCTCCTCGTGCTTCTCCTCGGGCAGGCACTCCGCCTCGATGGCGTCCACACCCACGGCCTGGCCCACGCGCTTGGCCACGCCCAGCCGGTCGCCGGTGAAGATGCACACGCGGCGCACGCCCAGCTGACGCAGCCGCGTGATCACGTCCGAGGCGTTGCGACGCAGCTTGTCCTCAAGACCCACGGCGCCCAGATAGCGGTCGCCCACCATCACGTGCACGCCGCTCATGCCCTCGATGCGTTCACTGGCGGCCTCCACCGCGGCGGTCAGGCCCGGCTGCAGTTCCACCAGCCACTGCCCGCGTCCCGCACGCACGGTGCCGTCGGGTGTGACGGCGCTCACGCCACGTCCGTGCATCTCCTGGTATTCGCGGATGGGCCGCGGCGCGATCCTGGCCTTCTCGGCCGTCTCCAGGATGCTCCGCGCGAGCGGGTGGTTGCTGCTCTGCTCCGCGTCGGTGGCCGCCTGCAGCAGCACGGCGGGATCCACCCCGTCCGCGGGAGCCAGCCGGCTCACGCTGAACTTGCCCGTGGTCAGGGTTCCGGTCTTGTCCATGACCACGGTGTCCACGCCCGCGGCGCTCTCGAGCGTCCGGGTGTTCTTCACCATGATGCCCAGACGCGCGGCCGCGGCGAACGCCGCCACCATGGCCGTGGGATAGGCGATCAGCAGGGCTCCGGGGCACGTCACCACCAGCACCGTGATGGCGCGCTCGGCGGCCTGGTCGCGCACGGCCGCGGATTCGCTCTTGCTGGTGAAGAACCACACCAGCGCCGCCACCATGAGCACCACGGGCACATACGCCCCGGCCAGCCGCTCGATCAGCTCCTGCCGCTGGGTGCGGGCGCTTTCCGCCTCGCGGATGAGCTTCTCCACCTTGCCGATGGTGCTCTCGCCGGCGACGGCGGTCACCTCCACGTCGATCTGTCCGGTCAGGTTGCTGGTGCCGGCGTACACCGCGGTCCCCGGGTTGGCCTCGATGGGCACCGCCTCGCCGGTCAGGCTGGCCTGGTTGATGCTGGTCTGGCCGGCGATCACGCGGCCGTCCACCGGCAGGTTCTCGCCGGGACGCACACGCACCACCTGGCCCACGCGCAGCGATCCGAGCGAGACCTCGCGCTCGCCACCGGCCTCCACGATGCGGGCGATGTCCGGCGTGAGTTCCACCAGGTCGCGGATGGCGCGCTGGGCGCCCCATGCCGTGCGGCTGAGCACCAGCTCGCTCAGCCAGAGGAAGAAGGCCAGGAAGCCTGCGGCCAGGTAGAGGTTGTTCGCCAGCGCCGCCAGCACCGCCAGGCTGGCCAGCGAATCGCTGCTCGGCCGGCCCGCCCGGATCTCCTGCAGCGCGCCGAAGGCCAGCGGGGAGACCAGGATCAGCGCCCCGATGGCGGCGGGGATCTGGGCCACCTGAGGCTGCAGCCCCAGCAGGCCGCCGATCCAGCTGATCAGCAGCAGCGTGCCGCCGGCAAGGGCGATGAAAAGGCGGCGCTCCAGGCGTTCACCGCCGCTGGCGAGGTCACGACGGTCGGCCCGGGGCAGGGAGGGGGAGGCAAGCTGGCTCATGGGTCGGTTGAAAGGCTAGCAGGGGGCGGAAGCGCGCGGCTACGGAACCCCGCCAGGGTGGTTCGGGCGATCCGGCTCGGGATCAGCCGATGCGCTCGCTGCCGGCGGCGCGGGTCATGAGGTCGCGCACCGCCTCGGCGGGCGGCTGGCCCTGGAAGAGCACGCGGTGCACCGCGTCGATGATCGGCACGGAAATCCCGCGGGCTCGGGCCAGCTCGTGCAGGGCCCGGGCGGTCTCCACCCCCTCCACCACGCTCTGGGTGGCCTGCTGGGCCTGCTCGAGCGAGCCGCCCTTGCCGATCGCCTCGCCCAGGGTCCGGTTGCGACCCTCGGGACAGAAGCAGGTGGTCGCCAGGTCGCCCACGCCGGCCACGCCAAAGAGCGTGTCGGCGCGGGCCCCCTGGGCCACGCCCAGCCGCACCAGCTCGGCCAGGCCCCGCGCCAGCAGGGCGCTCTTGGCGTTGAAGCCCAGGCCCAGGCCGTCCAGCATGCCGGCGGCCAGCGCGATCACGTTCTTGGCGGCGCCCGCGATCTCCACGCCGGCAGGATCCGGGCTGGTGTAGATGCGCAGCCAGGGCTGGGTGAAGGTGCCCTGCACGCGAGCGGCCAGTTCGCCGCTTTCGCTCGCCGCCACCATGACCGCAGGTCTGCGAAGCGCCAGCTCGTGCGCGATGGTCGGCCCGCTGAGCACGGCCGTGTCCCGCTCGCCCAGCACCGCGGTGAGGACCTGGGTGGGCCTCAGTCCGGAGCCCACTTCCACGCCCTTGGTCACCGTGCAGACCGGCGTGCGGGGTCCGGCGATGGCGGCCAGCCGCCGCCACGCGTCGCGGGCGAACTGCGCGGGAATGGCGCTCAGCAGCAGGGTGCTCTCGCGGAGCACCGCAGCTTCCTCGCCCACCCGCACCGAGGCGGGAAGAGCGATCTCGGGCAGCCGCGGACTTCGACGCGAAGCGGCCAGCGGTCCCGCCTGTCCCGGCAGCGGGCACCACAGGCTCACCTCGTGGCCGGCCTCCGCCGCCACCGCGGCCAGCACCAGCGCCATCTGGCCGTCACCGGCGATGCCCAGGCGCTCCGGCATTCACTCCTCCTCGAAGCGGGATTCCACCAGCTTCACCAGGGTGTCCATGGCGGCCTGCTCGTCGGCACCGTCGCACACGATCTCGATCTCCGTGTCCTGCGTGCACGCGAGCATGAGCATCTGCATCACGCTCTTGCCGTCCACCTGCTCGGAGGCGTCGGCGCGGCGCACCCTCACCGAGGCGCGGAAGCCGCCCGCGGCGCTGGCGAAGGCCATGGCGGGACGGGCGTGCAGGCCGAGCCTGTTGCGGATGACCGTTCTTCGCTGCAGCACGCGCTCACCGGGCGGCCGGACTGGCGTCCGCCTCCTCGAGCAGCGTGACCACGTCGGCCACCGTCTTCGCCTGCTTGAGGAACTTGCGGAACTGCTCCTGGCTCAGGGTTCCGAACAGGCTCTCCATGGCGTCCAAGTGGGCTTCGGGCTGCTCCTCGGGCGAGAGCAGCAGGAAGACGGCGTGCACGGGCTGGCGGTCGAGGGCGTTGAAGTCG
>CAIOTP010000065.1 GCA_903861235.1 uncultured bacterium
ATGGCGGCACCGGTCTCGGCCAGATTGTCGGCGGTGCGCGCCACGCCCACCACATGGCGTCCGTCCCGGGCGAGTCGCTCGGCGATGGCGCGGCCAATGCCGCGACTGGCTCCGGTCACGATGGCGATGCGTGTGTCGATGGCAGTTCTCCTTCGCGCCGGATGGTAACGATCCGCGCGAAGCCTGTCGGCGGGTCGGGTTCCAAGCTCAGCCGGGACCTGCGGGTCCGCCAGGACCCCCGGGGCCCTTGGGCGCCGGCACGGAGGGTCCGCCCGGCTTCCGCTTGCCCGGCCCCTTGGGCGCGTCCGGCGTGTCGGAGGGGCTTCCGCCCGGCGCCGACTCGCCGTCACCGCCCTCGCCGCCGATGCTGCGGTCCTGCTGGCCTAGCTCGACCTTCTCGTCGGGCTGCTTGGCGCGCTCGCTCATGGCGCGGAGCGAGTCGTTCCACTGCTTCACGCGCGGCTCGGTCTTGCTGCCCTTGAGCTGCTCCAGGATGCCCGGCGGCTGCGCCACGGCCACGAACGCCACCTTCTCGACGTCGGGCAGGTTCCACAGCTGGGCGTCGAAGCGGTCGCCGATGGTGAAGACCGCCAGCGTCACGCAACCTTCCTGTTCCGAGCCGGCGCAGCAGCCCAGCGTGACTCGGTCGATGCCACCGGTGGCCGCGGCCCACTGGCCGTCCTTGAGCATGAGTTCGAGCGTCTCCTGATCGGCCTTGGAGAGCATGGGGCGCAGCCGGTCGGCATCGCCCTTCACCATGGCGTCGAAGAACTTCAGCACGGCCTCCAGTCGGCGCGTGTCGGCGGCCACGTCGCCCATGCCGGGGCGCTCGCTCTCGTCCATCTTCACGCGACGGTCGATGCCCAGCCGCTTCATCACGTCGGCCACGGACTCGCTGGCCACTTCCTCCTTGGGCGCGGGCGGCGGCGGGGGGGGGGCGGTCTCGGCCTGCTCGGCCGAATCTCCACCACCACAGGCGGCCAGAGTGAGCACCAGGGCGGCCAGCAGGGTTCGGATGGCGTCAGGCCTTCGCACGCTGGGGTTCCTCGACGGTGTCATGAGTGGTCACCTCCGCCGCTCGGTCGATGCGGCGCATCAGGCCCTTGAGCACGCTGCCGGGGGCCAGCTCGTGGAGCGACGCGCTCCCGTCGAGGCCCGAGGCCTTCCGCCAGGCGAGCATGTCCTGGCAGCAGGTGTCCCAGCGTACCGGCTTCACGATCTGGTCCACCAGCAACGCCTTCAGCGTGGCGGGGTCCCTCCCGTGGGGCTTGCCGGTCACATTGCTCCAGACCGGGCAGCGGGCGGGGCGGAATTCCACATGCTCCAGCGCACGGGCCATGCCCTCGGCCGCGGGGGCCATCAGGGGGCTGTGGAAGGCTCCGGCGACGGCCAGCTTGGTGGCTCGCAGGCCCAGCGTGCCTGCCGCCGTGACGGCGCGGTCGCAGGCTTCGGCGTGGCCGCTGAGCACGATCTGGCCGGGAGCGTTGAAGTTGGCGGGGACCAGCACCTGACCCTGGGCGGCGGCGGCGCACACCTCGTTCGCCTTCGCCTCGTCGCCGCCAATCAGCGCCACCATGCCGCCCTTGCTCGCCTCGGCGGCGCGCTGCATCAGTCGGCCGCGCGTCGCCACCAGCCGCAGACCCTCCTCGAAGGTGAAGACGCCAGCCAGCGCCAGCGCGGTGTACTCACCCAGCGAAAGGCCCAGCGCGCCCGCCACGGGAAGTTCGCCACCCTGCTCCACCATGGCGGCATGGCAGGCGAGACCGCAGGTGAAGAGCGCGGGCTGACTGGCGTCGGTCCGGTTCAGGCTCTCGACCGGACCGTCGAAGCAGAGGGCGCTCAGTCGGGCGCCGCCATCCAGTTCGACCACCTGGTCCGCGTGCGCGAACATGGCGGCTGCGGTCGTGCTGGCGTCCCGCCACGAACGGCCCATGCCCACGCTCTGGGCTCCCTGGCCGGGACAGAGAAGGATGTGCTGAAGACTCATCGGGTGAAACTCCTCTCTTGGGCCCGGCGTCCGGGCCGAGCGATCACACGTTCCAGACGCTGCTGGCCCAGGTCATGCCGCCACCGAAGGCGACCATCATCATGGGCTGGCCCGCGGGGATCTTGCCGGCGCGCCACAGCTGGTCCAGGCAGAGGCCCACGCTGCCCGCGCTGCTGTTCCCGAAGCGGTCGATGTTGATGTAGACCTTCTCCGGCGGCAGCCCCACCTTCTCGATGGCGCTCTCGATGATCCGGATGTTGCTCTGGTGACAGATGACCTGGCTCAGGTCCGCGGGCGAGAGGTGGGTGGCCTGCAGCGCATCCTCGATCACCTGACGGAATCGGCTCACCGCGAACTTGAAGACCTCGCGGCCATTCATGCGCAGGTGGCCCATGCGGATGGGGTTGTCGCGGTCGGCCGCGGGAATCTCCTGCAGCCGGCGAGGGATGTAGAGGGGCGTCCAGTCGCGGCCGTCGCTCCCGAGCTGCTGATGGATGCAGCCTCGGCGGGGATCGGGATCCGCCACCAGCACGGCGGCGCCCGCGGCGTCGCCGAAGAGGATGCTCACCGAGCGCTCCTGATAGTCGATGATGCTGCTCATGGCGTCGCCGCCGCAGACGCCGATGGACCTGAAGCGGCCGGAGCGGATCAGCGAGTCGGCCACGTTCATGGCGTAGACGAAGCCGCTGCAGGCCGCCACCACGTCGAAGGCGCCGCCCGGAGTCACGCCCAGCTCGCCCGCCACCCGACAGGCCACGCTGGGGCAGCTCATCTCCTGGGTGCAGGTGCCCACGATCACCAGGTCCAGATCGCTGCCCTGCATGCCGGCCATCTCCAGGGCCCGCCGCAGCGCATCCCGATTCAGGGTGAAGGTGCCTTCCTTGGATGGATCGCTCACCCGCCGCTCGCGGATGCCCGTGCGCTGCACGATCCACTCGTCGCTGGTGTCCACCATGCGCGACAGGTCGTCGTTGGTCAGGCGTCGATCCGGCACCGCGCTCCCCGTGCCGGCGATCCGGACGCCCACGGCGCCGGCGACGTGGGTCACGCGTTCACCTCGGCGTCGGCACCCACGCCGCGCAGCTCGCCCAGGCGGTGGCTGATGGTGGCGTTCACGCCGCTGAGCACGAAGGCCCGCATGCGGAGCACCGCGTTCATGATGGTCCGTGCCTGGCTGCTGCCGTGGCTGATCAGGCAGACGCCGTTCACGCCCAGCAGGGGAGCGCCGCCGTATTCGTGGTAGTCGTGCTTGGCGTACAGGCTCTTCACCACGGGCTCCAGGCGGGCGGCCAGCTCCGGATCCACGGCGAGCACCTCGCGGGCCAGCGCCTTGAAGATGCCGCTGCTCAGGCCCTCGGCCAGCTTGATCATGACGTTGCCCACCACGCCGTCGGTGATGACCACGTCGGCCTCGCCGTCGAACACGCCGCGACCCTCCACGAAGCCCGTGAAGTTCAGGCCCTCGGCGCTGCGGAGCATGTCTCGGGCCATCCGCATGTCGTCGGTGCCCTTCTGCTCCTCGCCGCCCACGTTCATGATGGCCACACGGGGCTGCTTGATGCCCACGATGGCACGGGCGTAGGCCTCGCCCATGACGCCGTACTGCGCCAGGTGGGCGGGCTTGGGCTCGATGTTCGCTCCCACGTCGATCAGCACCACCGGGCCGGCGAAGGTGGGCACGGTCACGGCGATGCCCGGACGGATCACGTTGGGCAGTCGCCGCATGTACATCTGGGCGGCGCCGACCATGGCCCCGGTGTTGCCGGCGCTGACGATGGCGTCGAGGCGGTTCTCCGCCTTCGGGCCCGCGTGCCGGGCCATGACGACCAGGCTGGCGTCCTTCTTCGAGCGGATGGCGTCCACCGGCGCATCGTCCATGCCGATGACCTCGGAGGTGGCCACGATCTTGATCCGCCCGTCGGAAAT
>CAIOTP010000066.1 GCA_903861235.1 uncultured bacterium
CCAGCAGCCATTCGGCGAGGCGCACGAAGTCGGCGCAGGCCTCGCTGCCGGGGGCGTATTCGGTGATCGGCTGCCCGAAGCCCGCAGCTTCGCGCAGGCTCTCGTGCTCACGGATGCTCACCGGGAGTGTGGCCGCGCCGTGACGCCGCTGGATGGCCGCGTGCAGGTCGGCCGCCAGCTTCGCCTCCGGCCGATGCAGCGTGGGCAGGATGTGAAGCGGCAGCGGTCGGCCCAGGCGGGCGGCCATGGCCTCGATGGCCGCGACCTGCCGCTCGCTTCCCTTGAGCGCGAAGTAGCCCGTCTCCACCGGCACCAGCGCCTCGTCGGCGGCACGAAGGGCGTTGAAGGTGAGCAGGCCGATGGTGGGCGGGCAGTCCACGATGCACCAGTCGAAGCGGTCGACCAGCCGATCCAGCAGCCTCGACAGCCGGGCGTCCCGGTCGACCATGGCGGCCAGCCCACCTCGGCTGGCCTCCAGTCCCGCCAACGCCAGCGTGCTCGGCGCCAGGCGGAGGTTGCGTGCCACTTCCCAGAGCATCTGCTCGGGCTGCGGACCACCCACCGGCTCGGCCAGCAGCGCCTCGGCGATGCCGCTCTCGATGCGGTCCTCGGGCACGCCCAGACCGGCGCCACAGTGACCCTGCGGATCCAGGTCCACCAGCAGGGTGCGCAACCCTCGCGCAGCCAGCGTGGCCGCCAGGTTGATGCTGGTGGTGGTCTTGCCGCAGCCACCCTTCTGGTTCACGATCGCGACGGTGCGCATCCGTGCACGGCCTGCCTGGGGCGACCCCGTCCGGGGGTCTCGGCGCGTCCCTGCGCGCCTCCGGCGCGCTTCCGCGGGACGCGGCACTATCGGCATGATCGCCCGGAAGTCTTCGGCTTTGTCAGGCGCCCACCGCGGCCCAGGCGGCTTCCACCACCCGCGGGTCGGGGTCCGGGAGCACCCCGGGCGCACCAGGGCCCTTCAGCAGCACCAGGCGTTGCCGGCCACCCTCGGCCTTCTTGTCGAAACCCATCGCCCGGATCAGGTCGACCCGATGCACCGACCCGGGCACCCGAACCGGCAGGCCCAGGGCTTCCAGAGTCCGGGACAGCGCCGCAGGATCCGCCTGCGGCCACCAACCTGCCGCACGACTGGCCTCCACCGCCGCCACCAAGCCCAGCGACACCGCCTCACCATGGCGCAAGTCACGGTGCAGCAACGACTCCAGCGCATGGCCGAAGGTGTGGCCCAGGTTCAGGTGCGCCCGCTCGCCCCGCTCGAACTCGTCCCGGCTGACCACCTCCGCCTTGATGCGGGAGGAACGGATCACCAGATGCTCCATCGGCTCGCGTTCCCTGGCCATCAGGGCCGCCGCGTTCCGCTCGATCCAGACCAGCAGTTCCGGATCGGCGAGCAGCGCGTGCTTGACGCACTCCGCCAGCCCGCAACGGAAGTCTCGCGGGTCCAGCGTGGTCAGCGCCTGGGGGTCGGACACCACCGCCGCGGGCTGGTGGAAGACCCCCGCCATGTTCTTGCCCAATCCGCCGCCCGGCAGCGGCAGGTTCACGCCCGTCTTGCCGCCGATCGAGGCGTCGACCATGGCCAGGAGCGTGGTCGGGGCCATGACCAGATGCACACCGCGCAGGAAGGTGGCGGCCGCGAAACCCGCCGTGTCGCCCACGATCCCGCCGCCCAAGGCCAACACCACGTCGCTCCGCTGGAGCCCGGCCGCCAGCATGGCCTGCCACAGCCGCTCCACCGCCGGCATGGCCTTCGCCTCCTCCGTGGCCTGCATCACGCTCTCGGCGACCGCCACACCGGCCGACACGAGCGACGCTCGGGCGGGACCTGCCCAGTTCGCCTGCACACCCGCGTCCACCACCAGCATGACCCTGCGGCAGCCAGGCACGGACTCCCGCACCACGGCACCCAGCCGCGCCAAGGCGCCCCAGCCGACGTGGATCGGGCAGTCGCCGCGCGCACCGCGAACCGTGGGAAGGCTCATGCCGGCATGTTGACCCGATTCGCCGCCGGCGGCAAGCCGCCTCAGCGGGCGGCCGCGACGGCGTGGAAGGCGCGGAAACGCTCGATGCCCTCGCCGAAATAGAAGTCCTGCAGACGGGGCGGCATGATGCGGAGATCCATGTACATGAGCGCATCGACCACGTTGCCGAAATCCGGGTCCACGTTGAACGCGATCGGCTTGGCGTTGAGCTTCAGGTACTGACGCAGCAGAACGGGCACGCTTCGGCCGTTGGACTCGATCTCGCGGACGATCCGTTCCACGTCGTCGGCGCTGCGCACCACCGCGCGGGTGGCGTCGGCGTCCCAGTCGAGGAAGGGCGTGGTGTCGGGCGGATTGCGCGGTCTCACCTGCTCGGCGAAGTCGTTCACCGCCCGATGCCGCTCCAGGAAGGCCATGATCAGCTTCTTCGACATGCTCTGGTACTCGTCGGAGATGCTGACCGGACCGAACATGATCGCGTACTTCGGATCTCGCACCGCCACGCGAGCCAGGCCCTTCCACAGCAGCAGCAGCGGAGCGGGCTTGCGCTGCCACGCAGGCGCCACCCAGCTTCGGCCCAGCTCGACCGCCGGTCCCAGCGCCGCCACTGCCGTGGGCGGGTAGGCGAAGAGCGTGCTGGTGTACAGGCCGTCGATGCCCTGATCACGCAGGATCTGGTCGGTGAATCCCAGGCGATAGCCCCCCACCACCTCCTGGGTGCGCGTGTTCCACACCAGCATCTGGTGATAGCGAGCGTCGAAGCGGTCGATGTCGATCGCCTTGCCCGTGCCCTCGCCCACGCTGCGGAAGCTGATCTCGCGCAGCCGGCCGATCTCGAGCATGGTGAGCGGAATGCGCTCGCTGCGCGTGCACCACACCTCGAATTCGCCCGAACGGAGCAGCAGGTCCTCGGCCGGAAGCCCGCTCAGCTCCGCGGCCAGCTCCGCCGGCTCGTGCTGCGCCCGGTCGGGCACCGGCAGCGGCGAGACCAGCGTGGGCGGCGCGTGGCGGGGCCGGTCCAGCCGTGTGCGGAGCAGGTAGGTGCGCACGCGCAGGTACTTCATCACGTCGTCGTCCTCGCCCTGGGCGAGCAGTTCGTCCACCGGGATGGGCGAACCCACCACCAGGCGGATCTGCAGCCGCCGCCGGACCGCGGACGCGTACTCGCGCGCCAACAGCACCGTCCGCAGGATCGGGTGCACCAGACCCAGCAGCTGAAAGCGCAGCCGGTTGCAGCCGTCCACGAAGATGGGCAGCACGGTGGCGTCGGTGCGACGCGCCACGCGGGCCACCTGGTTCTGCCAGTGCCCGTCGACCGCCCGCCACCGCCTCCAGGTCCAGTGGCTCACCTCGCCCGCGGGGAACACCACCACGCAGTGTCCCTGGGCGAGCCAGTCGATCACCTGCCGAAGCATGCGCATGTTGGAGCCCGTGGCGTCACGCTCCTCCAGCACGCTGGCGGCGAAGATGCGACCTCGCACCGGTGGCAGATCGGCCATCATGCGGTTGGCCACGAAACGGACGTCCGGCCGGACGCGGTCGAGCAGCGTGGCGATCACCTGCGGATCCGCTCCGCCATAGGCGTGATTGCAGACCACGAGCAGGCCACCCTCGCGAGGGATGCGGGCCTCGTCCTCCGGGCTGACCACGCCGCAGATGCCGGTGACACGGTTGAGCCGCTCCAGCATGGAGAGTTCCGCGGGCTCCGCCTCCATGCGGCGGGCGATCGCACGGAACTTGCCCAGCCCCAGGATGGCGTCGGCGATCGGGCGGACCAGTCGCCAGAGCCACCGGACCGGGGCTGAGCCCGGCACGTCAGGCAGTCGGACCTGGCGCTCCAAGGATCCGCTCATGAAGATCAGATTATCCGCAGGCGATCCCCCGACCATGCAGGAGGCGCAGCCTTCCGGCAAAGAGGGTGCAAAGACGGGCCTCGAGCGGCCGTGCAGCCGAACGGCCGCGGAAGTGACCCCAAGGGGATTCGAACCCCTGTCCCCACCGTGAAAGGGTGGTGTCCTAGACCGGGCTAGACGATGGGGCCGGTCAAGCGA
>CAIOTP010000067.1 GCA_903861235.1 uncultured bacterium
TCTCCAGGAAGTCGGCCATGGCCCAGGTTCCGGTGCAGCCGCAGGCCTCCTGCAGGAAGTTTCGGAGGATGTCCTCGCCGCACGGCGTGTGGGTGACCTCCGGGTGGAACTGCACACCCCAGAAGTCCCGGCTGCGATGCTTCACCGCCGCGTAGGGACAGCTGGGCGTGCTCGCCAGGATCTCGAAGTCCTTGGAGAGCTCGTTCACCTGGTCGCCGTGGCTCATCCACACCGTGGTGGGGCTCGCGATGCTCTTCATCAGGCCGCCGTCCCGCTTCACGTCCAGGCGGGTGCGGCCGTACTCGCGCGCCGGGGCCTTGCCGACCGAGCTGCCGAGCAGGCTGCAGCCCAGCTGCATGCCGTAGCAGATGCCCAGCACGGGCACACCCAGTTCAAAGATGCCCTTGTCGCAGGTCGGAGCGCCACGGTCGGTCACGCTGGCGGGGCCGCCGCTCAGGATGATCCCCTTGGGCTTCATGGCCCGAAGGCGGTCCAGGCTCTCGCCGGGCGACACCAGCAGGCTGAACGCCCCGGCTTCCCGGACCCTTCGGGCGATCAGCTGGGCGTACTGGCTGCCGAAATCCAGCACCAGGATGGTTTCAGGCGTGGCGTGGCTTGCGGGAGTCATGCGGTCGTCCGTGAACGGCCGATGGTACAGGCCTCATGCGCACGCGTTGGCTGGCCATTTCCCTCGTGATCTCGGCATGCTCGCAGCCCTCTCTGCGAAGCCGCGACCCGCAGGAGCGCATCCAGGCCATCGCCGCGGCCGACAGCCAGGATCGCTTCCGGACGATCCCCGACCTGCTGCCCTCTCTCGCCAGCAGCGACGCGCTCGTGCGGCAGCAGGCTCAACGCGCCCTGGTGGACCGCACGGGCACCACGCGCGGCTACGATTGGGCCGACCCGCCCGAACGACGGGAGCAGGCCATCGCCGGCTGGAGAGCCTGGTGTGTCGAGCGAGGCCTGATCCCCAAGGAACCCTCGCCATGACCGCCGTCACCGCTCCCTCGCCCGTCCACCTGCAGATCCTGAGCCGGCCCGAGCTGCTCGCCTCGGTGCGTGGGGTGGCGCAGGACCTGGCCCACCGCTGCGGCCTGGACGACATCGCCAGCTGTCACTTCATCCTGGCCATGGACGAGACGCTGACCAACGTCATTCGCCATGGCTACGAGGGCCGCGACGACGGCATGATCTGGATTCGACTCGAGCCGATGGAGTGCTCGGACGGACTCCGGGCGGTGATCGAAGACCGCGCACGCACCGTCGATCCCGCGTCCCTGCAGGGTCGGGACCTGGAGGACGTGAAACCCGGCGGCCTGGGCATGCACCTGATGCGGACCCTGGTGGATCGCTTCGAGCACACGCCCCGCGAGGGTGGCGGCATGCGCGTGGTGCTGGAGAAGCGGGCCGCGGCCTGACGCTGGCACGCCTCCTGCCCTGCCATTACCATCCGGGGCATGCAGTCAGGACCGACGCTGGAGATCGTGGTGGAGCGAAGCGGCAACTCGGCCGTGCTCACGCCCAAGGGTGACGTGGACATGGCCAGGTCGCCGGTGCTTCGCAAGGCCATCGGGGACGCCATGAAGTCGTCTCCTGACCGCCTGGTCCTGGACCTCTCGGCCGTGTCCTACATGGACAGCTCGGGCCTGGCCACGCTGGTCGAGGCCCTGCAGAACTCCCGCAAGGGCGCCGTGCCCCTGTCGCTCTGCGCCCTCACGCCCCGCGTCAGGAGCATCCTGGAGATCGCCCGGCTCAACACGGTGTTCTCGCTCTTCGACAGCCGCGAGCAGGCCCTCGCCTCCTGATCCCGCATGTCCCGCGCCTTCCCCGCCTCCCGAGCCGTGCTGAACCGCTGGGCGGATGGCTGCCTGGCCACGCTGGAGCTGGTGGGTTCCATCACGCTGCTGGGCGGACTGGTGCTTCGCTGGCTGCATCGCACGCTGCTTCTGCGACAGGTGCGCTTCGGCATGCCTGCCGCCGTCGCACAGATGGTCCGGGTGGGGGTGCGCAGCATCTCGATCGTGATGCTGGTCTCGGGCTGCATCGGCATCATCCTGGCGCTGCAGACCTCCCCGAGCCTGTCGGATTTCGGCCAGACGGACAAGGTGGCCAATCTGATCGCTGTCGCCGTGTTCCGTGAGCTGGGTCCTCTGGTGGCCGCGATCGTGCTCACCGGCTTCGCCGGCGCCAGCATCGCCGCGGAGATCGGCACCATGGTGGTGGGCGAGGAGATCGAGGCCCTGGAGAGCATGGCGCTCGATCCGATCCGATTCCTGGTGGTCCCCCGGGTGCTGGCCACCACGCTAAGCCTGGTGCTGCTGGCGGTGATCGGCGACCTGACGAGCGTGGTCATGGGCGGCGTCACGGGCGTGTTCTTCCTGGACATTCCCTACGAGCTCTACAAAAACAACACGATCGACCAGCTCTCGCTGAGCGATTTCGTCACCGGCCTGTTCAAGGCCGGGGTGTTCGGCACCATCCTGGGTCTGATCGCCTGCCACAACGGCCTCCGGGTCACCGGCGGCGCAGCAGGCGTGGGCAAGGCCACCACCGACACGGTGGTGCAGACGGTCGTCATGGTGGTGATCGCCGACCTGATCTTCAGCGCGCTCTTCTACGCCTTCGGCTGGAACTGAGCTGCCGACTCAGCGGAGCCGCACCCCCGAAAGTTCGAGCATGGTCACCGCGGCCATGACCTGGGCCACGCCAAGCCCCGAGACCTGCGCCACCTGGTCCATGTCCAGCCCACCGGTGGTCTGCACCGCCTCCAGCACGGCCTGCTGCACGGGGGTCAGCCGCGGCGTCCGCTCCTGCCCCCCCGCTCGCACCGCCGCGGCCACGAGCATGGGCGAGGCACGCAGTTGCTCGGCCACCTCGCCCACGCCGGTCACCAGCGAGGCCCAACCCTCCCGCACCGCACGATGGCAGCCCGCGCTCCAGGGACCGTCGATGCGCCCCGGCACCGCCATGACCTCGCGGCCGTGCTCCTCGGCCGCCATGCGACCCGTGATGAGCGCACCCGAGCCGTGCCTCGCCTCGATGAGCAGTGTGCCCAGCGAAAGCCCGCTGATGATCCTGTTCCGACGCGGAAAAAGTCCCGGGCGGCTCGGGTGGTCGCAGGGAAACTCGCTGCAGACGCAACCGCCTGCCTCCACGATCGATCGATAGAGCGGCTCGTGCTCCGGCGGATAGGGGCACCCCAGACCCCCGGCGAGCACCGCCACGGTGCGTCCACCGTGCCGAAGCGCCGCACGATGCGCCGCCGCGTCGATGCCACGGGCGCCTCCTGAGACGATGGTGAAACCCTGCTCGGACAGCCAACCGGCGAATCGATCCGCCTGCTCGAGGCCGTAGGCGGAACACGCGCGACTGCCCACGACCGCCACGGAGAAGCGGTCCGCGTCCGTGAACGCGCCCCGCACCCAGAGCCCCAGCGGAGCCCCGGCGATCGCCGACAGCAGCGGCGGCCAGTCCGGGTCCCCGGGCAACAGGCCCCTCAGGCCCAGGGCCCTCATGCGGGCCAGTTCACCCGCCACGTTCACCGCCCGAAGGGCGGCATGCACCCTGCATGCCGCGGACTCGCCCAACAGGCCAACCAGCTCCTGTCGCGAGGCCCGGATCACCGCATCCGCGCCGCCCAGCGCGTCCACAAGGCGACGCCCCTCCACCGGCCCCACCCCGTCCGCAGTGGCGAGAGCCCATTCGGCATGGGGAATGTCCGCCGGTTCCCGAGGCATGGGGCCACCCTACGGAGGGATCCGACCCGTTCGTCGACAAGCCGCCCTTTTTCCGAAAGTTCAGTCCGAACCGTGCTCGCGAAGCCAGGCCTCGTCGTCCACCTCGACCCCCTCATGGGCCTCGGGGGCGCAGGCCACCGCATCGGGCGTGGGCCCGGAATCTCCATGGGGCATCTCGAAGGCCTGCTCGGGCTCCGGCCAGTCGAAGGCCTCGGCAGGCATGGGGGTGGACTCCACTCCCAGCCCGTCTTCGACGTGCTCCTCGGCGACCGGAGGCCACACCACGGGCTCCGCGTCGACCGGCGGCAGGCTTGGTCGCGGCGACACCGCGAACCCCATGACCAGCCCCAGGAACACCACCATGGCGCCTCCGCCCATCAGCCAGAGCCGACGTTCTCCGTCCGCCAGTCGGGTGAGGAGCGTGTCCGGAGGTGGGGTGGCCTCGAACTCCGCCTCGGGCACGGTGTCCTCGATCCAGTCGCTCACCGTGTGCTCGATGCTGGTGGCCATCAACAGGGGCTCCTGACCCTCGGGCATCAGGTTCAGCTGGCTGGCCGCCAGACGCCTCAGGAGCACCGGATCCCGCCCCGCCAGCTCCTTCAGGAAGCGGTCGTAGGCGGCGATCCGCTCCGCGTTCTGGGCCTCCCGGAACTCGATCGCGGCCAGCTGCTGTCGCAGGTCGTGCAGGTCCCGCTCCGCCGGCAGCAAGGCCGCCACGACCATGACCGCAAGGCCGGCCAGCGTGAAGAGCCAGCCAGGGTCGATGCGGAAGAGAGGCGCGGTCCGAGACATCGCTCTTCCATCGGCCAGCGGACCCCCAAAACGAGAAAACGGCCGCCTGCAGGCCGGCCGCTCTCGTGCCCTCCTCGGATCCGGTGGGTCAGGCCAGATCCGGGAAGATCTTCTGGACCGCGCCGACAAGGTCCTTCACGTGGCTGATGGACTCGTCCATGAGCTTCCGTTCATCAGGGGTCATGTCGAAGGTGACGATGCGCTCGACGCCCTTGGAGCCCAGCAGGGCCGGCACGCCGACGAAGTAGCCCTTGCCCTTCGCGCCCGGAGCCACGCCGAACTCGTTCTCGCAGTAGGCGGCCGACGGGATGATCCGCTTCTTGTCCTTCACGATGGCCTCGACCATCTGGATCGTGCCGCTCGCGGGGGCGTAGTAGGCGCTGGTGCCCATGAGCTTCACGATCTCGCCGCCGCCCACCTTCGCCCGCTCCACGCAGGCGGTGATCTTCTCGGCGCTCATGAGCGAGGTCAGCGGAATGCCGTGCACGCTGGTCA
The DNA here is from genome assembly GCA_903861235.1 of uncultured bacterium. Taxonomy (GTDB): domain Bacteria; phylum Planctomycetota; class Phycisphaerae; order Phycisphaerales; family SM1A02; genus SYAC01. Next base: position 5,025 of record CAIOTP010000067.1, read on the forward strand.
GGCGGGGCAGCGGCACCATGTCGTCGCCGTGGCCGCCCAGCAGCAGGGCCGAGATGTCCTCCACGCTCACACCCAGCTCCATGGCGATGAAGGCGCGGAAGCGGGCCACGTCCAGCGCGCCGGCCTGGCCCATGACACGATGGCTGGGGAATCCGGTGACCTTCCAGGCGGTGTACACCATGGCGTCGAGCGGATTGGAGACCACGATCACGATGGACTCGGGCGCATGCTTGCGGATCTGCTCGCAGACGTTCTTGACGATGTTCACGTTGACCTGGATCAGGTCGTCACGGCTCATGCCTGGCTTGCGCGGCATGCCGGCGGTCACCACCACCACGTCGCTGCCGGCGATGTCCGCGTAGTCGAACGTGCCCGTGACACGGGAGTCGAAACGCTCGATCGGGGCGCAGCAGGCCAGGTCCAGCGCCTTGCCGCGGGGCATGTGCAGCTCGGGCTTCTCCTTGTTCTGGATGTCCAGCAGCACGATGTCGCCGAGTTCCTTGGCGGCGGCCCAGTGGGCACAGGTGGCTCCGACGTTTCCGGCACCGATGATCGAGATCTTGGGTCGTCGCATGGCGTTCCTCGTGGGTTGATGCCGCGCTGGATCGTCGCGCGGGGCAGCAAGGATAGCGGTTGCGGACCACAGGGTCCCGCCATTGCCTCCGCCGCCGGACACCCAGGGGTCCAAAAGCGGCATGGCCGCCCGGCGGAGGGCGGCCACGCAGTGCGCCAGAATGGACTCGAACCATCGACCTCACCCTTATCAGGGGTGTGCTCTAGCCAGCTGAGCTACTGGCGCGCGAGGGGGAGGAGTATACCCGAATCCCGACCGCACAACCCGAGTCAGCGGAGCACGTTGTACGAGGCCCGGCCCTGATCGTCCACCTCGAGCGTGGAGCCGGTGGAGATGCCCTTGCGGCTGGGGTACCAGCCCCATTCGGGACGGTCCACGGGTCCGAAGAACTCGAACTCGTGGCTGTGGATGATGGCCTGATTCATCTCGCCGCGAGCCACGCTGACCTCTCGCAGGTCGCCTGGCTTGAGGTCCAAGGGGGACTGCGCCAACTCGCCTGCAAGACGGCTCTCGACGCGCCGCCGACGGTTGCGCAACTGCTCGGGCGTGATCCGACCGGAGTGCGCCTGAGCGACCAACCCCTCCAGATCCCCTGTGGATCTCTCGTAGGCCTGCCTGCGGGGATTCGACTCCTGCCCAGATGCAGCGGTGGCCAGGAACACGCTCCAGAGCAAGGCGGCCGAGATGGAGATCGTTCGCATGAGGCTGCTCCTTGAGCCCACTACGGGCCGACGGCCGCGACGTGTGCCCGCCCAGGGGATTGTCGCACGGGACGGACCGAAGTCCAGTCCGAACCACGGTTCACCAGCCAGGAAGGCTGCCCACCACAGGCTCCAGCAGATCCCTGAGTCCGATCACCCCGATCGGCCGGTCCCCATCGGCCACCACCGCCAGCGACACCCCGCCTTGCCGGAGCAGACGCAGGACCTCCAGGGCGGGCGTGGAGGGCCCCACCATCACGGCCGGACGGGCCACTTCGGAGGGCGGCGCCTCGGGATCGGCCAGCAGGTCCAGGGCGGTCGCCAACCCCACGCAACGCCCCGCCGGATCCGTGACGGGATAGCGGGCCTGAGGTCGGCTGCGGAGGGTCTCGCGGACCACGGGGGGTGTCGCGCCCTCGGAGAGCGTGCGAACCCGCTTCCAGGGGGTCATCAGGTCGCCGGCCTGTCGGCGAGCCAGCTGCAGCACCCGGCCGGCCATGCCCACCTGCCGCTCGTCAACGGCGCCACGGCCCTCACGGAGCAGTTCCACCACGCGCTGCCGGGCATCCACCACTTCCGAAGGCGCCAGCGCACAACGCCGCACCAGCGCGTCCCCCAGCCACTGCACCAGCGGCACCGCGCCGATGCCCGTGAACAACCAACGGACCAGTCGCACCGCGGGAGCAGCCCGGAGCGTCCAGGAATCGCAGTGGATCCGGAAGAGCTCCTTGGGCAGGGTCTCGCCGAAGATGACCAGCAGTGGCAGCAGCACCACTGCGTTGATCGCCATGGCCGAAACGGTGCTGAAGCCGGCGCCGTCCAGCAGATGACCGATGGCGTGCGAGGAAAGATCGCCCATGAGCACGTTGCCGATCAGCAGCGTGGCCAGCCAGCGATTGGGCACCTTCAGCTCGTCGACCAGCAGGCGAGCCCTTCGATCGCCCCGCTCCGCACGCACCGCCAGCCTGAGTCGGTTGATGCTGTAGGCCCCCGTCTCCACCCCCGCGAAGAACGCGCAGCAGATCAGACAGGCCACCAGCAGGGCCACCCAGGGCATCGCCTCCGTTGCGCTCATCGAGCGGTCTCCAGCGTCCACTGCACGCGATCGATGCGGGCGCCCACGATGCGGATCACCCTCAGGCGGGCTCCGGCCAGCTGCACCTCGTCACCCTCCCTCGCCACACGACCGAGGCGCTCCATGATGGCCCCCGCCACCGTGTCGGCCACGGAGTCGGGTTCGCGAAGCCCGAATCGCTCGAAGGCCTCGGTCAGGTCTGCGTCACCCGGCCCCGTCCAGAGGCTGGGGCCTGTCGCGATCCATCCCTCGGCAGGCGGCTCCGCCTCGTGGCCGCCGATCTCGCCCAACGCGTCACGCAGGGTCACCAGTCCCGCGGTGCCACCGAACTCGTCCACCGCCACGGCCAGTCGCTGTCCGGACCGCGCGAACCAGCCCAGCAGATGCTCGATCGTGGCCAGTTCAGGCACGAAGCCGGCCGGTGAGACATGGTCGGCCATGGGCGTCCGCGATCCCCGGGCGTCCAGCAGGTACTTCCGGACATCGAGCCAGCCCACCACGCGGTCCAGGTCCGGATCCGCCACGATCAGGCGGCTGCGCCGGGAACGGCGAGCCTCCGCCAGCACCTCGGCGTGCGAGGCGCCGGCCTGGATCCACTCCAGATGCACGCGTGGTGTCATCACCTCGCGCACCCGTCGCCGACCCAGTCGGGTCACCCGTCGGATCGCGGCCCCCTCCTCCGGTGCCAGGACTCCGCTCGCCTGACTCATGGCCAGCAGCTCGGTGAGCTCGGCCTGCTCCACTTCGGCCTGGGGCGCCGGCCCGGCCAGTCGGGTCAGGGGCACCACCATGCCGCGTTCCACCAGTCGGTGCACGGGCGAAAGCGCTCGATGCATGACCAGCAAGGCCGGGGCCACCCAGGTGGCCAGCCGTCGCCGCCCGATGTTGCTCGCCAGCTTGGGCAGGGTCTCCCCGAAGAGCACCAGCAGCAGCAGCGTGGACACCGTGACCGCCAGCTCCTGCCACCACGCCAGGTCCATCCAGAGCAGCAGACCGGTGGACACCACGAAATAGAGCGTGTTCACCGTCATGTTCCCCAGAAGCACCGTGAGCAGCACGCCACGGGGCTCCGCCAGCAGCCGCTCCACGCGTCCGCTGGTGGTCGGCTGCTCCCGGCGGAGCCAGTCCCGGTCGCCGCCGGTGAGCCCGAAGACCACCGTCTCGCTGGCGCTGCAGAAGGCGCTGGCCACCAGCAGCGGCACCAGTCCCAGCCAGGGAAGCCAGAGGGCCGTCTGGCTCACGCCGACCAACCTTCCATGGCCCGCACCGTGGCCCGAAGCGTGGCCAGAGCCGCGGCAGCGGCCTGCCACCCGACCGCGTCTCCCGGCACCAGCTGACCGAAGCAACGTGCGACCTCCGCCTCGGCCTGGGACCTCATCCGAGCCACCATCGCCTGCGCCGCGGCTCGCTCCGTGGCCTCGCCGGACGAGAGGCCCTCGTGCAACGAGAGCATCTCGCCCAGGAACCCGGGCGAAGGCCTGGGCTCCGGAGGCCGGACCGGAGGCGCCAGGGCCTCCAGCAACGCACGCCCCCGCTCCAGGGGATCGAGCAGGCGCGTGGCCGCCTCGTTCGACCGGGTCACGCGCCGCTGCGCCTGGTCACGCTCGGCAGGGTCGTGGAAGCGATCAGGGTGCCAGCGCGCGGCCGCCCTCCGCTGGGCGTCCCGGACCTGGGCCTCGGCCAGATCCCATCGCCGCTCCAGACCCAGGGTCTCGAAGGGATCCACCTCACTCGCCTCCCGCGACACGGTCCACCTCCTCCAGGCTGGTGCATCCCTGCGCCACCAGCTGGAAGCCGAACTGCTGCAGCGTGACGAAGTGGCCCTGGGCCAGCACGGCGCGGATGTCACCGATCGTCGGCCGCTTCAGCACCACGTCGCGGAGGGGCTCGGTGAACTCCAGCAGTTCGAGCAGGGCCCGACGGCCGAAGTAGCCCGTCTGCAGGCAGGCGGGACAGCCCGCCGGCACGTGCACCGCCCCCACCCCCTCGGCCGCCTTGCCCATCCGCATGAGCTGCGCCGAGGTGGGCCGTTCCGCGCGTCGGCAACGCTCGCAGAGCGAGCGGCAGAGTCGCTGGGCCACGATCAGGTTCAGCGCGTTGGCCACCAGGTAGCTCTCCACGCCCAGGTCCAGCAGCCGGAAGATGGCGCCGATGGTGTCCTTGGAGTGCACCGTGGAGTACACCAGGTGTCCGGTCATGGCCGCCTGCATGGCCACCTGCGCCGTCTCGATGTCCCGGATCTCGCCCACGAAGATCACGTCGGGATCCTGCCGGAGCACGCTTCGCAGGATGTTGGCGAACGTGTTGCCCTGCTTGTGGTCGATCGGAATCTGCGTGCAACCCTCCAGGGAGTACTCCACCGGATCCTCGATCGTGATCGCGTTCCGCGTGTTCACGTCGATCTCGCGAAGACAGGCGTAGAGCGTGGTCGTCTTGCCGCTGCCGGTGGGCCCGCATGCCAGCACCATGCCGCTGTCCCGGGCCGCCACCGTCCGAAGCTTGTCGTACATCCACGGAAGCACTCCGAGCTCGTGCAGGCGGGTGGGCGCGTTGCTGGTGTCCAGCACGCGGATGACCAGCTTCTGCCCGTGCATCGCCGGGGTCAGGCTCACGCGGAAGTCCACGCGACGGCCCTTGATGACGGCGCTGAAGTGGCCGTCCTGGACCTGGGCCTTCTGGCTGGTGTCGATCTGGCAGAGGATCTTGATCATGCCCAGAAGCCTTCGGAAGAGATCCAGCGGTATCTCCGCGGCCAGCACCATGAGTCCGTCCACGCGAAGGCGGATGGCTCCCTTGTCCATCCGAGGCTCCACATGCACGTCGCTGGCTCGCGTTCGCAGCGCGGTCAGGACCACCAGACGAAAGAGCCTGACGCTCTCGCGGGCCTCCTCCGGCTTCTCGCCCCCCAGCGAGGCGGCCTGGTGCACCACCTGCCCGCGCATGTCCACCAGCGAAATGTCCCGGGCTTCGAAGGCGTGGTTGGGGCTTTCCTCGCAGATCCGTTCCAGGCGGTCCTCGGCGTGGTCCAGTCGTCCGCCCACCACCTCGTTCAGGTCCACATCCAGAGTGCGGCGGTCGTCCCGGATCGGTCCGGGCTTGCCCAGGCCCGGAAGAGCCACCTTGGCGGACGGCCCCTTGGACTTCCTCGCCGGATCCTTGCCCAGGGGCAGATCTCCCAGCGAGGTGGCATCGTCGGCCCCCAAGGCCGGCGGTCCCGGGTGATCCACCGCAGCAACCGGGTCGATGAAATGCAGCTCGGCCCGCCCCATCTGGATCACGTCGCCATTTCGGAGGTCCGCCCGGTCCACCCGACTGCCGTTCACCCGCACGCCATTGCGGCTGGCCAGATCGCGAACCTGCCATCCGGCCTGGCTCCGCTCCACCACACAATGACGGCGTGACACGCCCTCGGCATCCACCACAAGGGCGTTCTCGGAGGATCGCCCCACGGTGATCGGCTCCCCCGCCA
>CAIOTP010000068.1 GCA_903861235.1 uncultured bacterium
CAACGTGCTCGGGGCGATCGTGGCCTTTGCCGACCTGGCTCGGCGAAAGCTCGAACAGGGCGACGAGCGGATGGTCCACCTCGACGAGGTGGTCAATGCGGCCCAGCGTGGGGCACTGCTCACGCGGAAGCTGCTCGATTTCTCGCGGCGCGAGACCGAAGCTCCTCGGCCTGCCGCTCGGCTTCGCCGCGAGCCGCACGCACCATGCGGTCGGCCTCGGCGCGGGCCTCCTCCAGACGCTTCTCGAACTCCGTCTGGGCGGCCTTGGCCTTGGCCTGGGCGGCCTCGGCGGCCTGGATCTCGCCCACGATCTTGGCGTTGCGCTCGTCCAGGCCCTTCACGATCTTGGGCCACACCGCCACCGCCAGGAAGGCGACGGCGAGCAGGAAGACCACGATGGCCGTGGCCGCAGGCAGGCTGTCCAGCTTGATCAGCTGGGGCTCGCCGCCGGCCGAGGCCAGCATCACGATGGGAGCGAAGGTGGCAGTCATGGGCTTCTCCGCGAAGGAGGGGAAGGGCCTCCCCGGCGCGAGGCCGGGGAGGCCGGATCAGGCGATGCGGCTCAGGCCTTGTTGAAGCCGAGCAGACCCACGACCACGGCGAAGAGGGCGACGCCCTCGACCAGGGCGGCCGTGAGGATCATGTTCACGAAGATGCGGCCGGCCATCTCGGGCTGGCGGGCGATGCTCTCCACCGCGCTGCCACCGATGCGGCCGATGCCCCAGCCCGCGCCGAGCACGGCGAGGCCGGCGGCGAGACCGGCACCCAGGCCGGCCAGGCTTCCACCACCCGAGGTCGCGGCGGCGGCGCCGTCGGCGGCCATGGCGGGGTTCGAGGCGAGCAGGAGGGCGCCGAAGGCGGCGACGAGAGCGAGCTTCATGGTCTTCATGGTTCTGGTCTCCGTGTGAGAGTTGCGTGCGGCAACACGCCGCATGTCCGTTGGGCCGCGGACGCCCGCGGCCGGTGGTTCAGTGATGCGCCTCCGCGTGGGCGTGCTCTTCGCCATGCTCCTCGTCGTGATGGCTCATCGTGCTGATGAACACCGCGGTGAGGAACATGAAGATGAACGCCTGGAGGAAGGCGACGAAGATCTCGAGGAAGAAGATGATCAGGGCGAAGGCGCCGCTGGCCACGGTGATGCCGCCCACCGCGATCCCGCCGAGCTCGGCCTTCGCGGCCATGAGGCCGAACATGAGCAGCGTGGCCATGAGGGTGTGGCCGCCGACCATGTTGGCGAAGAGACGGATGGCCAGCGCCGCGGGCTTGATGAACAGGCCCAGGAACTCGACCACGAAGATGATGGGAATGACCAGGTACAGCCCCTTGGGGCCATGGACCAGGTCGCGGCCGCCGCACAGGTGCTCGAGCCAGCCGCCGAAGCCCAGCTCGCGGAAGGCGTGCATCTGGATCACGAAGAAGCAGATGATCGCCAGGCCTCCGGTGACCATCAGATTGGCCGTGGCGGTGCCGCCGAAGAGGATGAACTCCTCGGACTCGCCCTTGACGAAGTTGTGCTTCAGCATCTGCTGGATGTCCGCGAAGGGCATGAGCCCGAACAGGTTCACCACCAGCAGGAAGAAGAACAGGCTGAGCAGGAAGGGCAGGTATCGCCGCGTGTCCTTCTCGCCCATGACCGGCACGAGCATCTGGTCGCGAAGACCGATCACGATCGATTCCACAAGCTGGCCCAGGCGGCCCTTGGTGATGTAGCGGTCCACGCCCTGGCTGGCCGGGCCGGTCTCGATCGCCTTGGCCGCCCGCCACAGCAGGAAGCAGACCAGAAGGCCGGAGAAGATGATCACCGCACAACTGACCGGCACGCCCGTGTCCTGCGTGAGCCTCCACAGGCTCCAGGACTCCGGCGCGTTCACGCCGTACATCGGCTTGTCGACCACGTGGCCGAGTGGGTTGTCGCCAGAGGCAAGAAGGAGGGTCATCGGGGGTCTTGGTTCGGTGACGGCTTGATCCCTTGGCTGACGGCCGCCGCCGCGGAGAGGACGCCCCTGGCCACCACGGCGGTCTCGACCGCCAGCAGCGCCATGTACGTCCCGGCCACGGACAGGAGGAAACCCTCCGCCGAAGGGGGGCGGGAGTATAGCAATAGGGCCAGAAAAGGCGTTGTTATGAAGCGAATCACCGTGGCGGCGAGCCAACGGGTGCTCCAGGCCGACGGCGTCCGACTGGCCCAGGGCCCCATGGCCAGCAGGCCCAGAAGCATGATCATGGCCGACAATCCAGCTCCAAGCATTGCGGAGAGCGAGACTTCCGGTTTCGTCACCCCCAAGGGCCCCAGTGACCAGCTGGCCAGCAGGCACCCGGCGGAGGCCCCGGCCCAGCTTCCAAAGGCCGAACCGGGGCTCAGGCGGATCGGCCGCTCCCGGTCCTCGGGGGAACCCTGCATCATGGCTTTCCCCCCTTCCGGCGAGCCTCGCCAGCCCGATCCAGTTCCGCGTTCAGCCGCCAAGCGTTGCGGACCAGGGAATAGATGCCCACCAGCACGCCCGAAGCCCCTCCCACGATCACCCCCCAGTCACCCTGCCCCCGCCAGCGGTCGAAGAGCCAACCCAGCAGCACGCCTGCAGCCACCTGGGAGCTGGTCTCCAGCCCGATGCCCATCATGCGGTACCCCACCCGCATCTCCTGGCTGCTTCGGGAACCGGATCCGGGGGGCGTCTCGGGGGTCATGCCGTCCAACCTACCCGAGGCGGCTAGGATCCGGCCCTCCCATGGCCATCCGCGACGACGAGATCGTGAACGTCAGCATCAGCGCCCTGAACAGGACCGAGAGCCTGTTCGTGACCGAGGTCTTCAAGGGCCTGGGCACCACCCTGCGGCATGCGTTCCAGAACTTCGGCCGCAACGGCAGCAACAAGAAGAACATCTGGGTGGTCCAGTACCCCGAACAGAAGCGAGACGACCGTCCGGTGGAGGATGGAGGCCAGTACAAGCCCTACTTCCGTGGCGTGCACCGCCTGAACAAGGACGAGGACGGTCGCGTGCGCTGCGTGGCGTGCTTCATGTGCGCGACGGCGTGCCCGGCGAACTGCATCCACATCGTCGCCGACGAGAGCCCGTGGTCCGACCGCGAGAAGTACCCGAAGCAGTTCGA
>CAIOTP010000069.1 GCA_903861235.1 uncultured bacterium
GCCACGTTGGCCTCCACGCGGCAGCGATCCAGCTGGACTTCGCTTCGACGGGCCAGCAGACCTCCACCCGCGAAACTCGCTCGGTTGCCGGTGAAGTGGCAGTCCTGGAAGCTCGCCTTGGCGTCGGTGGCCTCCACGCCGCCCGCGTTGCGGACGAAGCCGCAGGCCACGAAGACGCTCGTGCCCCGCTGCAGGCTGGCGCCGCGGCCGGTCTCGCCACGACCACCCTCGAAGGTGATGCCTTCGACGCGGTTGGCGCCGCCGCGAATCCACGCGATGGGCTGGCTCGAGCCGTCACCCACCACCTGCGTGGCCGAAGCGCCACCCATGCCCAGCAGATGGAGCGAACGGCCGTCCAGCAGCACACGCTCCCGGTACACCCCAGGCGCAATCATGATCGTCGAGCCGTCCGGAGCCAGGTCGATGGCGCCCTGGATCGTGGAGGCGTCGCCCGGAACCTGGATCACTCGGGGCTCGTTCGCTCGAATCACCTCGGTGCGGGCCTCGGTCCGCACCGCGCTCTGGGCGGCACCCAGGAAGGTGCCGTTGAAGAACGCGGTCGCCCCGCCGATGCAGGCCACGGAGATCGTGAACACCCCCAGCGCCCTTCGCCGACGCGGATCGCCACTCCCGTTGCAACCCGTGTTTCGCGTGATCGGTTCCATGCCAAGATCCTTCCGCTGGGGCGTCACTGCTCCGCCGATGCCTCGATCGGTCTCCCGCCGCACGTGATCGGATCTTGAGTTGTGGTTCCGGGCGCGACCCTCCTCGCGTCCGGACCCGGTGCCGGGCCCCGCGGCCCTGCACCATGCGTGGCGGATGTTTCCCGCATCCGCAAGCCCTTCCGGGCTCCCTGCCGGACCCACCCTCCAGGGTCCGCCAGTCACGACCACACCTTCCAATCCGAATGCCCGCTGGGCAAGAAATTCCTCGTCTCCGCGGTTGCCGGGGCCGGCCAAATCCGGGCGGTCGCCGCTTGACGGATGGTTCGGCGGATTCCAGGGGCCCCTTGAGCCGGTCGGCGGAATTTTGGACAGAATCCGGCGGATGGCTCGCCAAGGCCCTCCTGGCACGCTCCTGCACCGCCTGGCCACCACCCTGCTGGCGGTCGTGGCCGCCTGCGATGCCGTGCCCCAGCGGTTCGACGCGCTGCCCACACCCGTGGGTTCCGCGGTGCTGGTCAGCCGCGGACTGCAGGACCAGCCTGGACCGTGGAGCTGCGTGGACGCGGCCCACGACGCGTATCTGCGCGAGTGGGCGGTCGTGATCGCGGGCGACGCCGCCGCGGTGGGCGAGCGCATCCGCGCCCTCAACAATCCGCTCGAGGGGGGAACAAGCCCGGGGACCGCGGGCAACTGGATGAGCGACCTGCAGGCGGTGCAGGGCTTCTCGCGGCGACACGCCTCCACCCTTCGAAGACTGGAGTCGCTCGACGAGGAGCTCCTCTCCGCGTGGTCGGTCTGCCTGGGACCCGCATGGACCGAGCGCATCGACGCTCTTCGCGTGGACCGTGCCATCGAGCGATGGCGCGGCGTGGCGGAGGCCCAGGGGCCCGCGATCCTCGACCTCCGGCTCATGATCCCGCGTGCGGCCGTCGACGAGATGCAGGCCCGCCAGGTTCGGGAGGCGCTGCGCGACTACGCCGTGCGGCTGGAGCCTCTGGTCCGCAGGCTCGCGGAGGCCCGCCTTCGCGCACCCCTGGAAGGCATCCGCGTCCGAAGGGACATGGAAGCCGCGAACCCCACGGGCAAGATCGACGAGCGCAAGGTGGTCGAGGCGGTGAAGGCGGGCATGCGACCGCCCCTGGACGCGATCCTTCGGCTGGACCTGGAGATGCTCGACCAGCTCCAGGGCGCCCTTGCCGCGGACGTGGTGGAGCGGCTCCGCGAGGCCGTGGTGGATGCCGCCTCACGCAGCGGACCCCGCTACGGCCCTGAACTTCTGGCCCCGGTCACCGCGGAACTCCCCTCCATCGACGCTCCCACGCGGAGAGCCATCCGCGAGGCCATCGCCGAACACGAGGCCCAGGATCGCTTGCTCCGCGACCGCCTGGTGGCGATCATGAAGCGCGATCCACGGGATCCGGAGGCCGAGGGGATCCGCAAGGCTCGGCGTGCGGCCCTGGATGCGTTGAACGAGCGCGTGGTGAAGGCCCTGCCCGAGTCCATGCAGCGCGTCACGCGCCTGATGCGCCGCGAGAGCGTGAAGGAACTTCGCGAGACGCTCGAGGAGATCCTCGACCCCGCGGTGGCCGCGCGCTTCGACCGGGAGTTGCCGCCCCCGGCGCCGGAGCCGCCCCCCCGCCGCCTGCCCGTGCGGACCGGTTCGGATGTGCTGGGGCAGCTGCTGCCGTCGGAGTTCGGCGCGTGGGCCACCATCAGGCTGCCTTCGCTGGCCGCGGGCGATCCCGACCGCGAGGAGATCATCTCCGCGCTGGCACAGGAGGCGGGCGAACGCTGGGCGGTCGAGCTTCGCGGATCGCTCGACCGGCTGCGACCCATGCAGACCGCCGTGGAGGAGGGGTTGCGCACGGAGGTGTCGCTGGCGGAGCTGCAGCGCCGGCTCCGCACCGCCATCGCCGAGCTGGACGCCGCGCGCTCGCGGCTGCAGCTGATCGAGGACCCGCTGCTGGCGGAGGTGGCGGCGCTCGCCGGCCGCGCCATGGGCGATCCGGCGGTGGAACGGCTGCGGCTCGAGCGGGCCACCGAGTTCGCGGGCCTGGGCTGGCGCGACATGCCGGTGCACACGCTCTTCCGGCTGGATCGTGAGGCCACCATCGACCTGCCCTCGCTCGTGGAGGAGATGGACCTGGACGAGGACGGCCGTGCCATCGCGGACATGGCGCTGGTGGACAGCGCCGTGCCGCTCATCGAGGGGGCGGAGATGCTTCGACAGTCCTGCGTGCAGTCGCTGCGGGGCCTGGTGCTGGACATCAAGCGGCTGCAGCTGCAGAAGGTGCCCGACGCCGAGGCCGGGCCGCAGCTGTCCAAGGCCATCCGATCCGCGGCGAGCTCGGTCATGGTGGCGGCGGAGACGCGCATCGACCTGCAGCGGAGCCTGCTCGAACGCATCCTGGAGGCCCTGCCGGTCGACCAGGCCCGCGACCTTCGTCGCGGCTACTGGCGGCGCGCCTATCCGGAGATCTTCCTGGAGCGGCGGCCCTTCGCGCCGGCCGCCGATCGACTGCTCCAGGGCCTGCGCGACGGCGGCGCGCTGCAGGCCGCGGCGGAGGGGGTGCTGGAGGCTCGCGAACGCGCGCTCGACGAGGTGCTGCCCGAGATGATCGCGGCACGCAAGAAGTGGCCCACCGATCCGATCAATCCGGGCCCCGCCACGCTGGCCACGATGGACCGCGAGGCGCCCGTGCTGGGCACGCTGCTCCGGCTTCGCGAGGAGATCGACGCTCGCGCCCTCCGGAGCCTGGCCAGCCTGCACGGCGACGACGATGCGGCATGGCAGGTGCTGGCGACCTGGGCGTCCGACCGACCCTCGGCCTTCGACGGCCTCTAGCCACGGTCGGGTCGCGCGCCCGGCACGTCATCCACCTTCTTGGCGATCATGAGGTAGTTGAAGCCCCGCAGGAAGAAGTTGCCCTGCACCGCCGCCCGCGCGAAGTCGCCGCGGTCGAGCTTGCTGTTGTGCCGCACCACGCACACCACATCCACCATGGTGAAGCGTCGACGCATGCGGGCGAAGAGCTCGAAGCCGATCGGCATGAACACCCCGCCCCCGCCCCCCTTCTCGCCCCGGCGCTTGCGCCAGGAGTCGCTCACGTAGACGGCCGCGTAGCGTCGGTTGCGGAGGACGCGGTGCATCTCGCCGATGACCCGGTCCATGGCCTCGTAGTAGGCACGGCCGCCGTCCTCCCCCGCGGCGTCGAGCCGCCCGATGCAGCGGGGATCGTTCGAGTAGTCCACATGCGTGGAGTACGGGGGATCCACGAAGGCGAAGTCCACGCTGGCGTCCGGCAGCGGCAGCTGACGGGCGTCGGCCTGACGGATCTCCTCCCGGGTCGGCGCCAGGTCGAAGCCCACCCCCTGGCGCTTCAGGTGCGTGCAGACATCGAGGGTGGTGCCGGAGCCGCACATGGGGTCCAGCACGGTGTCACCCTCGCGCGTGTACCGCTGCAGCAGCTGCCAGACGACCCAGCTGGGCGTGGCGCCCACGTAGTCCTTGTCGCCCTGCACCGTCACGGTGAAGCCGTCGGCGTCGACCGCGTCGTAGTGCTGGCTGGGGTATTCCCAAAGCGTGCTGGGAAACACCTTCAGGGGCGGCCTTCGCATGGGGGCCCAGTCTAGGAGCCGAGGGCTTTGCTTCGCCCCGGGCGGCTCCCCTACCATCGGCGGGTCATGAGTCGAGCGGCCCGCATCCTGTGCACGCTGATCCTGCTGATGGGCCCCGTGGGCCTGCGCGGCGTGCACGCGTGCGGTGACCATGGCGGCGCGGCCACCCATGCCTGCGGGCACCACGCCCACGGCGGAGACGCCGATCACGGCCATGAGGACGGCTCGGAGCAGGCCCCGCCCCAGGACGACTGCCAAGGCTGCGACCTGCTCGCCCAGCAGCACGTCGGCTCCATGAACGGCGTGCCGCTGCTGGTGCCGGCCCCCCGCCCGGTCCCTCTGCAGGAGCCGGGCACCCTCTCGCCTCCGCGGCCCTGCCCCGTGCGCGAGAGCCTGGCGCAACCGCCCCCGGCGGTCTGATCGCCCCGCCGCCTGCGCGGGATTTCCCCGTGCCTCCACTTCCTTCGCCTGCAACGACCGCGCCCTGCGCGGCTTCATGACCATGCCTTCACACCGCTCTCGCCTGCCTGCACCGCGTCGAACCGGCTTCACCCTGGTGGAGTTGCTGGTGGTCATCGCGGTGATCGCGCTCCTGGCCGGGCTGCTGCTGCCCGCACTGCGTTCCGTGCGCCACGGGACCCGCGTTTCGCAGTGCCTGCTCAATCTCCGGTCGCTCGAGCGGGCGCATCTGACCTATGCCGAGTCCCATCGCGGCTTCCTGGCGGATGCACGGCTGTCGCATGGCGGCGTGGATCAGGGACAGGGCGAGAGCTTCGTGGAGACGCTGCTGCCCTTCCTGGACGGTCAGGCGGCGGTGATGCGAAGTCCGCTGGACGGGAGCCCGCACTGGCCCGCCGAGGCGGGCGGCCGAGGCGTGCCGGTGCCCGGGTCGAACGGCGCGTTCCGAAGGACCAGCTACGGCATCAACAACCACCTTGCACGGGAGTTCTCCGCGTGGGGCGCCATCGATCCCGCTCGCGTGACCGACCGCATCTCCAGCGTCCGCAACCCCGCCTGCACCGTGCACACGCTCTGCATGGCGCAGGAGGGCGAGTTCGCCGGCGCCGATCACCCGCACGTGGAGGAATGGGGCGGCTCGCCCCAGGCAGCCACGATCGCGGCCACCCAGGTGGGCACGGGATGGGCCGCGGGCCGGCCCGGCACCGCCGACGCCCAGGGCAACTACGCCTTCGCGGACGGGCACGCCTCGAGCGAGATCTTCGCGCGCCTCTACCGGGACGAGACCGCCAACGCCTTCGACCCCGCGATTGCGGGCACCTTCCGACCATGATCACCCGAACGCTCGCCGGCCTCCTCGCTCTCGCCCTTCATGCCGCCGCGCTGGCCCAGCACGCCGGCGACGTGGCGGTCACACGAAGCGGCTCCACCCTGTTCACCAACGGCTACGACGCGAACCTGCAGCCCGTGCCGGAGCGGCTCTTCCTGGGCACCTTCGGAGACACGGGCGTGCCTCGATTCACCAGCAATCCGGGGTTCGAGGCCGCCACGGGCACCTTCGTCTCGGGCACGCGTCTGGGCTTCCATGCGGTGGACGGACTGCGCCGATGGGACGGCTCCGCGTTCGTCACCGTGCCGGGCATGCAGCTGGAGGCGAAGTACCTGACGGCGAAGTTCACCGTGGGCGAGACGGCGGTGAACGGATTCGACCTGGCGGTGCAGAGCAACGGCGGCATCCACCGACACCTGAGCTTCACGCTGCGCGACGCCTTGGGAACGGGTCCGGCCTCGGGCGCGTGGCTGCTCTCGCTCCAGCTCTACGCCACCGGCACTCCGGGAAGCAGCGAGCCCTTCTGGATCCTGTTCAACGATGGTCTTGACCCCGCCGCCTTCGAGGCGATCGCGGCCCAGGCCAAGGCCCTGCTGCTGCCTTCGGATTGTCCGGGCGACCTCGACGGCAGCGGCCTGGTCGATGCAGGCGACATCGGCTCCCTGCTGGTGCTCTTCGGCGAGACGGGCGGGCCGGGCGACCTGGATGGCAGCGGCCTGGTGGACGCGGGCGACATCGGCTCCCTGCTGGTGCTCTTCGGCGAATGCCCTTCGCTCACTCCGCCAGCCAGAGGCCCAGCCACACCGCCGTGAGGCCCGGCACCACGTTGGCGGCGAGCCGGACGGCCAGCTTGCCCCACCGGCGGTCCCGCACGCATTCGGCCAGGTCCACCGTGACCGCCGAGAGCGTGGTGAGGCTGCCGCACAGTCCGGCGCCCAGAACCGTGGCGGTCTGCGTGTCCAGGCGACCGGACTCGGCCCATCCGGCGAGCAGGCCCAGCAGAAGGCTGCCCACCACGTTCACGGCGAGCGTGCCCCAGGGAAACTGCGACTGCTCCAGGAACACGCGGTTGATGGTCAGGTGCACGTAGCCGCCGAAATGGAAGCGGATGAGCGTGCCCACGGCCCCCAGGAAGGCGATGGCGGCGAGCACCAGCATCAGGCTCGCTCCCGTCCGCGGCGGGCCAGGTGCACCGCCAACGTGCCCGCCAGAAGCGCCACCAGCGCCCCACCCACGAAGCTGACCGTGAGGTAGACCGAGGCCAGCCCCACCTGCCTGTCGCGCATGAGCAGCACCGACGGCGGGCGCACCTGGACAGGCGTCTTCACGCCGGCCGTCGACACCGAGGCCGCGGGCGGGCTGCTGCGCCTGGCGGACAGCTACACCGATCTCGCCGGCAACCCGGGCGCGGCGGCACAGGGGCCGGCCTATAACGTCGACACGCTGGTGCCCACCGTCGAGGTGGCCTTTGTCGCCGCGAGTCTGGCCGATGCCACACCGGCCTCGGGGGTGAGCTTCAGCTTCAGCGAAGCGCCCACCGACTTCACCGCCGACGACATCACGGCCGTGGGCGGCGCGATCAGCGGCCTGGCGGTCAAGGACGGCAGCGACGGCAAGGTCTACGAGGCCACCTTCACGGCCGATGACGGCTTCAGCGGCACGGGCAGCGTCACGGTGGGCCCGGGCTGGGCCGATGCGGCGGGCAACGCCGGCGTGGGTGGCGCCGACAGCGTGGGCATCGACCGCGGCAACGCCACGGTCACGAGCGTGGTGGCCAGCGACCTGCTGATCACCGACGCCGACACCGGTGCAGCCAAGCTGACGGTGGCGGTGACCTTCAGCGAGGCGATGTCCACCGGCGCCACGCCGACGATTGCTTTCAGCCCGGCCGTGGGC
Organism: uncultured bacterium; assembly: GCA_903861235.1. Classification (GTDB taxonomy): domain Bacteria; phylum Planctomycetota; class Phycisphaerae; order Phycisphaerales; family SM1A02; genus SYAC01. The sequence goes on from CAIOTP010000069.1 coordinate 7,468, forward strand.
AGCACGCTGACGCTGGCCAGCGGCGCCTGGAGCGCAGGCAACACCGTCTACACCGCCACCTACGACGTGGCCGACGCCAACGTCGACGCCGACGAGGTGACGGTCACCGTCTCGGGCGCGCAGGACGCCGCGGGCAACCCGCAGGCCACGCACAGCGGCGAGATCGCGTTCGGCATCGACACGCTGAACCCGACGGTGGCCGTGGACATCGCGGATGCGACGCTGAACGACGGCGACACGCAGTCGCTGGTGACCTTCAC
>CAIOTP010000070.1 GCA_903861235.1 uncultured bacterium
GGGACGGCGGCGGCTACCCGTCGACCGAGGACCTGGCCGCGCTCCGCAGGACTTCGCCTCGTGCGGCGGGACCTGCCCTGGACCTGCGCGGCGAGGGCATTCCGCTCTTCGCCCGCATCGTGGCCATCGCGGATGTGTACGACGCACTGCTCTCGCCCCGCGTCTACAAGAAGGCGTGGAGCGTGACCGACGCTCTGGAGGCCATCCGCACGGGTGCCGGCCACCAGTTCGATCCTGATCTGGCCGCCCTCTTCCCCGAGGTGGTCGGTCGGCTGGATGCTCGTGGCCGACAGTCGGCGGCCTGAGATCCAAGCGCTCCGCAAGGTTTCCGGTCCTTCATCCGGCGAAATCCATCTCCGAGTCTTGTCCGCGCCCGCTCCGGGGGTAACTTGATCCGGATGATCCGCCTCCTCGCCGTGATCGCGGCCATGGCCACCGCCATGGCGCTCGCCCCCGATTGGGCCGCCGCGCCCCGCATGGCCGGCCCGATTCCCCCGGACCGCGTGGTGAAGATGCGGATCAACGATCCCCGGCCGTGGGAGGCGGTGCCCATGAAGCTGCAGGACGACGCGGGTCGAGGCGAGTGCGTGGCGTCGATCATCGACACGCGATCGTTCCGACAGCAGATCGTGGAACCGGCGCCGGGCGACATCCAGGCTCGCAAGGGTCGGATGCTGGCGCCCCACCGCACCCCCGCCGCGCGGGAGGACGGCGAGCCCAACGACCTGGTGGCGGTGGAGGAGGTCAACCCCACGGAGACCCGTCCGGACGCCCTGTTCGCGGGCATCTCCAACACCGGGTGGGATCCGCCCGACTGCACGGTGGCCGTGGGACCCAACCACATCGTGTCCACCGTGAACACGAGCATCGCGTTCTTCAGCAAGACCGGCACCAAGACCTTCCAGCAGCCGCTCGACAACTCAGGCACGCCCGGCTTCTTCGAGCCCCAGGGCGCGCTCAACTTCGTGTTCGACCCCAAGGTGATCTACGACCGCATCGCGGGCCGCTTCGTGGTGGTCGCGCTGGAGTACTACAGCTCCGGCACCGCCTACGTGGACATCGCGGTCAGTGACGACAGCGACCCCAACGGCACCTGGTACAAGTATCGGACAAGTTCGGTGGTGAACATCGGCGGCACCAACTACTGGGTCGACTATCCGGGCCTGGGCGTGGATGCGAACGGCATCTACATCACCGGCAACCTGTTCGACTTCGCCGGCACCAGCTTCGGGGGCGGCTGGGTGAGGAGCGTGCAGAAGAGCACCGTGCTCTCCGGAGGCACGGCCACCTACGCCGACCTGCGCCTGGCCTCGGGCAGCAGCTACCAGGTGGCGGACGCCTGGGGCGGCGATCGCGCGGTGCTGGTGCACCGGGGAACCAACGTCTCCCTGATCCTGACCGCGATCAACAACCCCTTCACCACCCCCTCCGCCATCACGCGAACCGTCACCGTGCCTTCGAACTCGGCGCCTCCGGACGCGGGAGCGCGGGGCACTTCCGCGCTGCTCGACACCCTCGACGGCCGGATCATGAACGCGGTGGTGCGCGACGGGAAGCTCTACACCTGCCATGCGGTGTCCGGCTCGACCCGAGCCCTGGCACGCTGGTATCAGGTGAACCTGAACTCGTGGCCCAACACCTCCACCAACGCGCCCTCGCTCGCCATGAGCGGCAGCATCTCCCCGTCGAGCACCACGGAGTCCACCTTCTTCCCCGCCATCGCGGTGAACGCTCGCGGCGATGTGGCGGTGGTGCACGCGGCCAGTTCCACCGCGATCTATCCCGAGGTCCGCGCGGCGTCGCGCCGCGCGACGGACGCCTCCGGCACGCTGGGCACGCCGGTCACGCTCGCTTCGGCGACCTCGAGTCCGGGCGGATCGGGCACCTCGCGATGGGGCGACTACTTCGCCTGCGCGGTCGATCCGGTGAACGAGTGCACCTTCTGGGGCATCGGGGAGACGCGGAACGGCTCCGGATGGACCACGGCCATCAACAGCTTCACGGTCACCCCCTCGGCCGACCTGGACGGCGACGGCGTGGTGAACGCCGGCGACATCGGCCTGCTCCTGCTGCAGTTCGGCGACTGCGCCTGCTGCAGCGGTGATCTGGACCAGAACGGCATCGTGGACTCGGGCGACCTGAGCCTGCTGCTGCTTCAGTTCGCCTGAACGCAGGCACTCGCCGCGGACCGGGACAGGCGGTACCGTTGCGTCATGGATCGCCAGGCGGCCCGGCTGGTCACGATCGGCTTTCAGGGACACCACCTTCCGCAGGACGCGGCCGAAATGCTGCGTGCCGGCGTCCGGAGCGTGATCCTGTTCGCCCAGAACTTCCGTGACGCGAGCCAACTCCGTGAACTGACCCGTTCCATCCGCCAGGCCGCGGGTGCGCCGGTGCTGGTGAGCGTGGACCAGGAAGGTGGACGCGTGCAGCGGTTCCGTGGCGAAGGCTTTCCAGACCTCCCGTCGGCGCGCCGGGCCGCCGCGGGCGGCGAGGAAGCGGTCCGCCGGAGCGCGGTGACTGCGGCACGCTGTCTTCGCGCCGCAGGAATCCACATGAACCTGGCACCGGTGCTCGATGTGGACAGCAACCCCGCCAACCCCGTGATCGGCGAGCGCGCCTTCGGCTCCGACCCGGATCAGGTGGCGTCGTGCGGCGTGGCCTATGCGAAGACGCTCCAGGCCGAGGGCGTGGCCGCGTGCGGCAAGCACTTCCCCGGACATGGCGACACCAGCGTGGACAGCCACCTGGACCTTCCGCATCTGCCGCACGCCATGGAGCGGCTGGAACGCGTGGAACTGGTCCCCTTCCGAGCGGCCGTCGGCGCCGGCATCGCCTCGCTCATGACCGCCCACGTGCTCTTCGACTCGATCGATCCCCAGGTGCCCGCCACGCTGTCGCGCCGCGTGGTCACCGGGCTGCTCCGCGAGCGACTGGGCTTCGAAGGCCTGGTGTTCACCGACGACTTCGAGATGCAGGCGATCGCGGACCGCTTCGAGATGGGCGACGCGGCGGTGCGGGCGATCGAGGCCGGCTGCGACCAGGTGCTCATGTGCCATCGGGCGGACCGGCAGCGGCGGGCGATCGAGGCCCTTGCGGAGGCCATGCGTTCCGGACGCCTGTCCCGGGAGCAGGTGGAGCGCTCGCAGAATCGCCTCCAGTTCGTTTTGGATTCCTTCGTTTTCGGGCTAGATTGAGGTTCGTCATGCCCCACCCGGTCACCACCGCCGCCCTGGCGACCCTGCTGCCGATCGCGCCCGCGCTCGCCCAGAGCCAGAAGGTCCACCTGACCTGGCTCTGGCACATGGAACAGCCGATCTACTGGCCCGACGCCAACGGCGGCCGGTACGAGCGCGCGTGGCAGAGCATCCTTCGCAAGGACGGCGGCGCTGCCAACCCCCAGAACGACCTGCGCGGGATCTTCGGGCTCGACGACCGCGTGGCGGCCTACCAGTGGCGGCCTCGCGACGCGGTGAACGCCATCCGATGGGCCCCCGAGGCCGGCGCCCAGGTCAGCTTCAGCGGCGGACTGATCGAGAACATCCAGAGCTTCGCGGAAGCGGGCGGGCAACTGGGCTACTCCACCAACTGGCATGGCGGCTGGCGCGAGAGCCGGAACTGGAACACCTCCGCCGCGGGCACGAGCACGCCCCGCATGGACATCGTGCAGTTCAGCTTCCACCATGCGCTGCTGCCGCTCTGCGAGGACAGCACCATCCGCAAGGAGCTGGCGCTCTACCAGCTGGTCTACCCCGAGGCCTTCAACGCCTCGCCCGCCATCTCCAAGGGCTTCTTCCCCAGCGAGATGGCCTTCAGCGAGCGCATCATCCCGCTGCTGGCCGAGGCGGGCATCCAGTGGACCTTCGTGAGCGGCGAGAAGATCAGCCGCGCCTGTCCGGACTTTCCGGTGCAGCTCGGCAGCGGCGGCGTGAACTGCGACCCGCCGAACAAGGCGGACCAGATCAACCCGGCGGGTGTGGACTGGTTCCGGTTGACGATCAGCCGCGGCTGCGGGCCCGCCGAGGCCATGCCGCTGGCCTTCACGCCGCACCGCGCCAAGTGGGTGAACCCCGACACGGGCTCGGAGAGCAGCGTGGTGGTGGTCCCCTGCTCGCAGAGCCTCGGCTGGCTCGACGGCTACAACCCGCTGCCGCTCAACCATCTGGACACGCTGCAGGCGAAGAACCCCGGTAGTCGGCCGCAGCTGCTGGTGCTGGCCCATGACGGCGACAACGCCTGGGGCGGCGGCTACAGCTACTACATGGAGTCGGTGCCCAACATCGTCTCCACCGCCAGCGGCTCGGGCTACGTGCCCACCATGGTGCAGAAGTACCTGGCGGACCACCCCGTGCCGGCGAACGACTTCGTGCATGTGGAGGACGGCGCCTGGGTGAACGCCGACGGCGACTTCGGCGCGCCGCAGTTCCTCAACTGGAACTGGCCGCCCATGAATGCCAGCGGCGAAGTGGACGTGGACAACGGATGGGCCGAGGACATCCGCAACTGGGCCGTGATCACCGCCACCCAGAACCTGGTCGACACCGCGGAGCAGATCCAGACGGATGCGGGCCAGCCGGTGCGCATGAGCCATGTGCTTCGTCCGCAGGCGGCCAGCCGGGCCAGCGAGAAGGCGTGGCACTTCTTCCTGGGCAGCCTGAACTCGGGCTACATGTACTACGGCACGGCGCTCGACATGGAGGTGAAGCCCACCGTCGCCTGCAACGAGGCGAACGCCCTGGCCCTTCCCGTGATCGGCAACGGCTCGCAGGACCGGACCGGCCCCACCATCTGGCTGCCGCAGCGATGGCCCTGGAACCCGGGCGGCTTGAACTACGGTCCGGCGCACAAGTACCAGTCGCGCACGCTCTCGGGCGACTTCGCGGTGTGGACCTTCGCGCACGACGCCGCCGGGCTCTCGGCCGTCACGCTGAAGTACCGCGTGGACGCGGACGGAGCGAACCCCCTCACCAGCAACCAGAACGAGACCTACGCGGGCGGCGGCGAGGTGGGCGACTGGGTCAGCGTGCCCATGACCGTGACCGACTTCCCGGCCGGCAACGTGCTCAACGACGGCGGCATCGACTTCTTCGAGATGCCCGGCGCCATCGCCAAGCGCTGTGTCGGACGCATCACGGGACTCCGGAGCAAGCTGGTGGACTACTACGTCGAGGCCACGGACACCCGCGGCAACCTGAAGCGCAGCCCGATCCAGCACGTGTGGATCGGCGACTCCGACGGCTCAGGCGGTGGCGGTGGAGGCGGTGGCGGTGGCGGAACGGTGGTCGCCGTCTCTCCCTCTCCAGTCCAGGCAGGGGCCAGCGTGACCATCACGTACGACGCCGCAGGCCGCGTGCTCGCCTCCGCCACCAGCGTGAAGGCGCATGTGGGGTTCGACGACTGGAACAGCGTGATTTCGCCGGATGTGACCATGACCCGCGGCACTGACGGCAGGTGGAGCTGCAGCGTGGCGGTGCCCGCGTCCGCCACCCAGCTCGACCTGGTGTTCAACAACGGCGCAGGAACCTGGGACAACAACGGGGGTCAGGACTGGCACTTCCCGGTGCAGGGTGGCACCCAGCCCGCCTGGCGCATGGACGGCACGCTCGACGCCGGCGCCACCGCCGTGGCCTCCCGCAGCGGCCGCTCCCTCTGGGCGGGCCTGCAGGGCGAGGTGCTCTATGTGGCCACCGAGGATGCGGGCGAGGGTTCCGACATCTTCCTGCTGCTTGCGGAGCGGGTGGGCGCACTCACCGCGTCACCGTGGTCCAAGGGTGGCCAGACCATGGCGTGGAGGGCCTTCCTGGCCGACGAGAACGACAACGGATTCTGCGGCTGGTTCGACGCCACCCAGAGCCAGACCTTCGCCGCCACCAAGGCGGCCTTCACCGGCACCAACGGCGGCGTGCTCGAAGGCACCATCAACCTGCGTGAACTGCTCGGCACCATGCCGGAGGAGGTGCTGCTGACCGTGGCTCCCTTCGGCAACGCCAATGGAGGAGCGTTGGTGGCTTCCCAGCAATGCCCCGCAGGCGATGGTGACGGCCTCGTGGAGGCCGCCGAGTTCGTCACGGTGCGACTGTGCGACCTGACGAACTCGTGCTGTCCCGGGGATCTCGACGGAAGTGGCGAGATCGACGCCGGCGACATCGGATCCCTGCTGCTGACCTTCGGCCAAGCCGGCGGCTCCGCGGACCTGGACGGCAGCGGCACGGTCGATGCAGGCGACATCGGATCCCTGCTGCTGAGCTTCGGCCCCTGCCCCTCCACGCTGGCGGCACCGGGTCCCGGTCTCCTCGACAAGGCGGACGCGACGGTGCAGGAAACTCCTGCGCTCCGTATCCTGCCTCGCCGAGGAGACCCATCATGATCCACCGCGCCCTGAGCACCGTCCTGTTCGCCTGCATCGCCCTCCTGCCCGTGGGCTGTGGCGCCTCCACCATGAGCTCGCGCATTTCCGAGGCCCGCGTCGACCTGGCCAAGGTGACCGGCTCGCCGGAGGCGCCCAAGAAGGAGGACCTGAAGGACATGAAGGGCATCGCCATCATGAGCGTGGGCCAGGGCGGCGTGGGCATCGGCGGCGAGGGCGGCGGCGGCGTCCTGCTGAAGAAGGTCGGCTCCGACTGGGGCGCCCCCTTCGCTGTGGATGCGGCGGCCGGATCCATCGGTCTGCAGCTGGGCGGCCAGGTCAAGCACTTCGTGGTGGTCTTCTACGACGAGGGCTGCATGAGGGACTTCGCCAAGGGCGGCATGCAGCTGCTGGCGGTCGGCGAGGGCACGGGCGGCAGCGCCACCGGCAACACCCGTTCGACCAGCGCCCAGTACAAGGCCTTCATCGCCGGTGCCGGCCTGTACGGTGGCCTGCAGCTGGGTGGCCTGAACTACAGCCCGGCCACCGACGTGAACACCGCGGCCTACGGCTCGGCCAGCATGGCCGAGATCCTGGACGGCAAGGTGAAGAAGCCCGACGGGGTCCTCTCGCTCACCTCGGCCATCGACGCGATGCGCTGACTCACGCGCTTCGGCGCGGCGGCACGAAGAAGTTGGCGGCGAGAAGCCCGGCCACCAGGGCGCCCGCGATCACCAGGGCCGTCAGGCCCCAGGTGGCGCTGCGGGAAGGGCTGTCCATGAAGAGCATGGACGTGCCGCGCATGCCGAACGAGCCCGGCACCAGGGGAAACAGGCCCGGCGCAACCAGCGTGACGGCGGGCTTGCGCAGCACCCGGCTGTACAGGTTGCCCGCGATGCCGACGACGAAGGCGCCGATGCAGACGCCCAGTTCCGGCCCCAGCACCTCGGCGCCAACCCGCGAGCCGAACAGGCCCAGCAGCGCGGCCAGGAGCATCCAGCCCCAGTCTCGCCAACGTGCCTGAAGCAGGATCACGGTGGACAGGGACAGCAGCACCACCGAAGGCATCACGCCGAGCCAGCCCGGCGGCGGCATGGGTCCTTCCATGGGCGCCAGCGGCAGCCTGCTGATGATCCGCTCGCCGATCGCGGCGCCGAAGCCCAGCGCCACCAGCGTCATGGCCGAACCCATGAAGCGACTGCTGCCGCTGGCCAGATTGCGCGTGGCCAGTTCGATCAACGCTCGGGTGAGCGAGAAGCCGGGCAGCAGCACCACCAGCGCCGCCAGCGTGACTGCACTCAGCGAGATGGGCGGCATGATCCACGCCAGCGCCCAGGCGCCCAGCGTGGCCACCACGCCGGCCAGGAATTCCGCAAGCGCCGCGCGATCCCGGTGTGCCGTCAGTCCGACCACCATGGCGCCCACCATCAGCCCGACCACCAGGCCGGCGACCGAGTCCTCGAGGTCGCCACCCAGAAACTGCGTGGCCGCCATGGCGGAGACGCCGTAGGCCAGCCAGACCAGCCAGGTGCCGTAGCGGGGCGGCCTTGCGCCGAGTTCACGGAGCGCCTGAGCGCCGTCCTCGGGCGAGATCGCCTTGTGCAGCACCCTGCCCTGGATGGTCTCGATCGCGTGCAGGCGCCCCAGGTCGACCACGCCCGGGTCCACGCGCAGATTGACCACCCGCTGCCGGTCGAGTGGACCGAACGCCAGCGCCAGGAAGGTGGGAAGGCTGAACATGGTGGTGGGCACGCCCAGCCTGGCGCCGCAGCGGGCCACCTGTTCCTCCAGACGATGTGCCGGCGTGCCGAACCGGTGCAGGTCGCGCGCCAGCTCCACCAGGAAGCGCTCCGGCGCGGAGAGCGTCTCGACCTGGGGAGGCGTGCCTGACGGTTCGGAAACCATGGGGGCGATCCTAGGCCACGCTCACCGCGGTGCCGGCGGCGGATCCGCCTCGCCCCGCAGGAACGGCACCACGGCCCGGCGGACCTCGTCCGGACGATCGGCGAACACCACATGCCCCCCGCCATCGATCATGGCGGCCGTGCCGCGCGGAAGGCCCTGCAGGAAGACCTGAAGCATGCTCGGGTCGGTCACGCGGTCGCGATCACCCCACACCACGAGCGTGGGCGCCCGCACGTTGGGCAGGTCCTCCTCCACGCCCTGCATCAGGAATGGCTTGATGGCTTCCACGATCCGGAGCGTGGACGGCCTTCGTCGGATCGCCTCGTCCGCCAGGAAGGACCGGAACTGCCAGGGCATGGGCGGCGGCCGCTCGAAGACGAGCGACACCACGCGGTCCAGATCCGCCGCCGAGGCGATGTCCAGCGGATTCTCGCCACGGTCGATCGCCTGCATGAACGCGTTGCGCTCCGGTGGCCGCACGCCCGCGGGCGCGAGCAGCACCACGCGTTCCACCAGATCCGGTCGCCGCGCCGCCAACCGCGCCGCCAGCGCCCCGCCCATGCTGGTGCCCATCACGTCGAACCGCCTCCAGCCCAGCGCTCCGGCGAAGGCCACCAGTTCGTCCACGTAGAAGTCCGCGTCATGCACACGGCCTTCGTGGAACTCGTGTCGCCCGAAGCCAGGCAGGTCGGGCGCGGCGCAGCGGTGCGAGCCTTCGAGCCAGGGCATCAGGCCCATCATGGCCTCGCGACTGGTGCCGAAACCGTGGATCAGGAGCAGCGGTCGGCCGTCCGCGGGCCCGCTCTCCAGGTACCCCCACGCCCTGCCCTGCACCTGCACCTGACGATCGCTCACGCCACCCACGGCATAGGCCGCCCGCATGGCCATGGGGACCAGCAATGCCGGCGTGTTCCACACGATCACGCCGGAAGCGGCCAGCACCAGGAGCGCGGCCACGATCCATCGCCAGACGCGCCGACGCGGAACCGGGGCTGTCATGGCGTTCCCGGCGCGGGCTGCTGGCAACTCAGGCAGTGCAGGCTTCCCAGCCCCACCACCAGCCAACGCGCCATCACCGGAACCGCCCTCCGCCCACTGGCCTGCTCCAGGCGTCGACAGGCGATCTCGTCGCTCGGACCGCCGAACGCCGGCACGAAGACATGACCGTTGGCGAAGAGGAAGTTGGCGTGGCTCGCCGGCACCATGCGACGGCCGCCGGGGCCGAAGCGGTCCGCGGGGAAGTCGTGGTGCCGAGGCTCGGGGCACGGAAGCTCCACCAGATCCAGCCGCTGCCCACGCTCGTCGTGCGCGGCCTGCAGCGCCTTCCAGTTGGCCTCGAGCATGTCGTGGTCCGGATGACCCGCCGGAGCGCGAACGGCGGCCACCGCGTCGCGGCGCACGAAACGAGCCAGATCGTCCACATGCCCGTCGGTGTCGTCGCCCTCGATGCCGCCGGGCAGCCAGATGAGGTTGGTCACGCCCAGCGCCTCGCACAGCATGCGCTCGATGCCCTGCCCGCCCGCCTGCGGGTTGCGATTGGCGTTCTCCAGGCACTGCCGCGTGGTCAGCAGCGAGCCGTGGCCGTTGCTGTCGATGCTGCCGCCTTCGAGCACGAAGTCGTGCCGCCACATGGGCATGCTCAGCGTGGGAGCCAGTCGATCCGGCACGGCGTCATCGAGCGAGCGAACCTCGTACTTCCCGCCCCAGCCGTTGAAGGTGAAGGCGTGCGCCGCCACACGCCCGGCACCATCCTTCACGAACACCGGTCCGAAGTCGCGGATCCAGGAATCGTTGGTGGGCACGCCCAGTTCGTCGGTGGTCCGCACCCGGACCACGGGCTCCATGGCCCGCCGCCACGCGTCCCATTCCTGCTGCGCCTGCGGCAGGCAACCTGGCCAGGTCTCCTCGTTGTGCGGGCGCACCAGCCACACGCACGAGAGCGGATCCCACTCCGCCGGCATGCGGAAACCCTGGCTCGCGGCGCTGCGGTCCGTGCGCACCTCGGACAGCCCGGCCACGCTCATCGAAGGTCCCCGTAGCGGTCCATCAGTCCACCGTAGGCGTCGATGCGCCGATCGCGCAGGAAGGGCCAGCCGCGGCGAAGCTCCTCGATGCGCCCTGGATCCACCTCGGCCACCAGCACCTCCTCGCGGTCCTGACTGCCCTCGCAGACCACCTGTCCACCCGGGTCGATCAGCATGCTCCCGCCCCAGAACTCCAGGTCGTCCTCGCGACCCACGCGGTTGACCGCGGCCACCCAGATGCCGTTGGCGATCGCGTGCGCGCGATGCATGAGCTGCCACGCCTCGCGCTGCTGCCGCCGGTCCGCAGGCGTCTCGCCATGCCACCAGCCGATGGCGGTGGGATAGAAGAGGATCTCCGCGCCCTGCAGCGCCGTCAGCCGAGCGGCCTCGGGGTACCACTGGTCCCAGCACACCAGCATGCCCACCTTGGCGTCTCGGCCGGCCACGGCCTGCCAGCCCAGGTCGCCGGGGGTGAAGTAGAACTTCTCGTAGTAGCGGGGATCGTCGGGGATGTGCATCTTCCGGTAGCGGCCCGCCAGGCCCCCCTGGGCGTCCATGAACACCGCCGTGTTGTGGTAGAGCCCGGGGGCGCGACGCTCGTAGAGCGATCCCACGATCTCCACCTGCAGTTCGCGGGCCAGCCGGCCCAGGAATTCCGTGGTCGGTCCCGGCACCGGCTCGGCCAGATCCATGCGTGCGGCGTCCTCCACCTGGCAGAAGTACGGCCCGCAGAAGAGCTCCTGCGTGCAGAGGATGCGGGCCCCGCGGGCGTGGGCCTCGCGGGCCATGCGCTCCACGCGCGCCAGCACGCTGGTGCGGGGCTCGGTCGGGGGTGCGGCATGCTGCAGAAGCGCGACGACGGTCTTGGCCATGGCGGTCTCCGGGGCGCGAGTGTAGCCCCCGCGGGGCACGGTTATGCTTCGCGCATGCCTCGCTGGTGGCTCGTCACGATCGCGGTGGCCGGTGCCTGGATGGTCATGCTCGGCGCCGTCGAGTTCGGCCTCTTCGCCAAGATGTCGCTCGGCGCGCTCGATCGTTGGATCCGTCCGGGGATCTTCGGCGTGCTGGTGATCGCCTCGGTGCAGTGCGCCCGCCAGGGCGCCGCGGCCTGGTGCGGAATCCTGGCGTTCCTGGCGGCCATGCTCAACCCTGTGGCCATGCCGGAGTGGAAGGACCAGGACTGGCAGCACGGTTTCGAGATCGCCGCGGGCCTGCTCATGGCGGCCTTCAGCGTGCGGCAGTGGAAGTGACCGCGAGCCTCAGGGGCCCGGCTTCTCCGCGCTCCAGATCGCCGGATCCAGCTTGAACAGAAGCGCACCACCAGGCTCGATGCCGGCCTGCTCGTTCCGCACATGGCCCACCGCCACCCACGGCGCCTTCACGGCCATGCCGCTGCCGAAGGATCGCGGCATGCACTTCACCGAGGGCTTCAGCCGCGCCACCTCGGTCCAGGCATCTCCCTGCCTGCGGAAGACGAAGACCCGGCCCGCGCCATCCTCGCCCTCGACCGCGCTCACGTCGCCCACCAGGATCGCCTCACCCATGATGCCGAGCGTGAAGCCGAAGCCTCGGCCCGAGGTCACGCCGGCGCCGGGCTTGAGCGGTCCCTCGGCCTGCCACTTGCCGTCCACGCGGCGGTAGACCAGCACGTCCACGCCGTCCTCGAAAGGATTGAGCGAGTGCACCACCATGAGGTCGCCGCGGAGCGCGATGCGGTTGCCGAAGCCCAGCCACTGGCCGCCACCCTTGGAGGTGACCTCCTGCTCCAGCTTCCATCCCGAGCCGTCGCGCCGGTACACGCACACCATGGGCACCTCGAGCGATCCCAGGTTCTGCTCGGAGCGGAAGGGCTTGAGCATGGTGGGATAGCCCACGGCCAGCGTGTCGCCGTCGAACGCCAGCGAGCAGCCGAACCAGTAGGGCTTCTTCGCCTCGTCGCGCTGCAGCGCGCCCTGAGGCTCCCACCCCTTCTCGGTGCGACGGAACAGGTAGACCTTGGGACAGGTGGGATAGTCGGCCTCCTTCATGTTGGGGCGCACGCTCACTTCGCCCACCGCCAGCAGGTCGCCGCTCATGGCCACGGCGCCGCCGAAGTTCATGCGTCGCTGCCCGGGCGGCGCCTTGATGGTGCCCCCCTGACGCCAGCCCTCGGGACCCTGCACGCGCGAGAACCACGCGAGCTCGCCGGAACCTTGCCGCCGGACCACGGGGGTCACCAGCGTGTCGGCGTTCACCGCCAGGCGCTGCAGCGCGAAGTCGCCGGGCATGAGGCCGGCCACCTGCGGAAGCTGCGGTCGAGCCTTCCAGCTGCCGTCCGTCTGAGGCTCGAAGGTCACGATCTGCCCGTCACTCCCGGGCTGACGCGGCAGGACGGCGCCCGTCACCACCAGGTCGTCGCCGGCGAACTCCAGCACGTTGCCGAAGGCCGGCGCCACCGTGGGCAGCGGACTCTGCAGCACCAGCGTCTCCGTGATCGGCTTGCCCGCAGGCGCCGCCGCAGCCGGAGGCGCCGCGGGCGGCTCGGCCGGAACCACGCTCTGAGCCGCGGCGGAGGCCAGGGTGGCGAAGGAGGCCAGGACGGACGTCAGTCTTCGGTGCATCATGATCGCTTCACGCCTCCATCGGGACCGAGGTTCGCGGCGTCGACCTGGTTCAACCGGCCCATCGCCTGGCAGACCTCCCGAACGATCACGGCATCCTCGGGCAGGTTGTGCTTGCCGTAGGCGTCGCGGGGTGCGATCACGCGCACGCCGAGGCGGTGCAGCCGCTCCAGGTTCTCCACCAGGATGCTGCTGTGCATGGAGCCGTGCATGGTGGGCGCCACCAGCACGCGGGCCTGCCCCCGCTCCATGCGGCCGATCGCCGAGGCCATGGTCGCTCCGATCACGCCTTCGGCGATGCCCCACGCCATCCGGCCGATGGTGGCGGCCGTGGCCGGGGCCACCAGATAGGCGTCGAACGGGGCGGCGTCCGACAGGTGCTCCGCATGCGCGGACAGCCGGGTGACCACCGGATTCACGGTGCTCCATTCGAGCGCATCGGCGGTCACGTAGCGGAGCGCATCCTCGCTGCAGAAGGCGGTCACGCAGGCGCCCTGCCTTCGAAGCGACCGGGCCAGCGCCGGGGTGCGAAACGCCGCGATGCCGCCGGTCACCATCAGGGCCACGCGCACGCCGTCCAGGGCGTTTCCGTCGCGCGGCACCTCGCGGTCACCGAGGTCGCTGGGGGTGGGCGGCGGGAAGTGGAACGGATCCATTCCGGACATGCTATCGCCGCACGGCTATCTTCCATCGCGTGTCCGGCGTCCACCACGCGCACGACCCTTCCGCCGAAGCCGACGAGGGCGAAGGCGGCGTCGGCGGGTTGCTGGTGCCCGCGGCCGCGGGCCTGTGCCTGGCCGTCGCCTGGTGCCTGCAGCGTGAGTGGATTCAGGGCCCGTGGGAGGTGCAGCGGCTGCTGTTCGTGGCGGCCTACCTGATCGCGGGCACCGAGGCGTTCGTCCGCGGTGTCCGCATGGCGGTCCGACTGCATCTGGACGTGGACTTCCTCATGGTGGTGGCGGCGGTCGGCGCCGCCTGGATCGGCCGCTGGGTGGATGGCGGCCTGCTGCTCTTCCTGTTCGCGCTGGGCAACGCGCTGGAGCACTACGCCATGGGCCAGGCGCGGAAGGCGATCCGCGCGCTCGGGCAGTTGGCGCCTCGCGTGGCGCGCCGCCGCACCTCCTCCGGCGAGGAGGAGGTTCCCGTGGAGCGGCTGGCGCTGGGCGACGTGGTGCTGGTGCGTCCCGGCGAACGGCTGCCCGCCGACGGCGAGGTTCTGGCCGGATCGGGGGCCGTGGACCAGAGCCCGATCACCGGGGAGAGCGTGCCTGTGGAGAAGACGCCGGGCGACGAGGTCTTCGCCGGCACCGTGAACGGCGACGGCAGCCTGGAGGTCTCCGTCACGCGGCGTGCCGAGGACTCCACCATGGCCCGCATGATCCGCCTGGTGGAGGAGGCGCAGCACCAGAAGGGACGAACGCAGCGCGCCGCGGAGCGGTTCACCGCCATCTACGTGCCCTGCGTGGTCGCAGGCACGGTGGCGGCCATGGCCCTTCCCCCGCTCCTGGGCTGGCTGCCCTTCGAGGAATCGCTCCTTCGGGCCATCGCCATGCTCGTGGGGGCCAGTCCCTGCGCACTGGCCATCAGCACCCCGGCCGCCGTGCTGGCCGGCGTGGCCCGCGCCGCACGATCGGGCGTGCTGATCAAGGGTGGACTGCACCTGGAGAGTCTGGCCGAGATCCGCGCGCTGGCCATGGACAAGACCGGCACCATCACCGCAGGCCGGCCCGTGGTGGCCGCGGTGGTGCCGGCGCCGGGCGTGGAGCAGGCCAGGCTGTTCGCCCTGGCCGCCGCTCTCGAGCGTCGCAGCGAGCATCCGATCGCGCACGCCGTGGTGGCGGCCGCCGAGAACGCCCCGCGCCTGGAGGCCACCGACGTGAGCGCCATCCGCGGCAAGGGCCTGCAGGGTGTGCTCGAGGGGCGCGTGCTCGAGGCAGGGTCGCCGCGCCTGCTGGCCGAGCGAGGCACCCCGGTCACCCCAGAGATCCAGGCGCGGATCGAGGCGCTGGACCGCGAGGGTCACACCATCGTGGCGGTCATCCACGGCGGCGTGCTGCAGGGCGCCATCGCGCTCAGCGACCGGCCGCGTCCCGAGGCCGAGCGTGCCATCCGTCGACTGCACCAGCTGGGGGTGCGGCCGGTGATCATGCTCACGGGCGATCGCCGTGCGGTGGCCGAGCAGGTCGGTCGAGCCGTGGGTGTGGACCAGGTCCAGGCCGAGCTGCTGCCCGAGGACAAGATCGAGCATGTCCGTTCGCTGCTGCAGCGGCACGGCGCCATCGCCATGGTCGGCGACGGCGTGAACGCCGCACCGGCGCTGGCCATGGCCACCGTGGGCGTGGCCATGGGCCGCGGGGGCACCGACGTGGCCCTGGAAGCCGCGGACGTGGCGCTGATGGCGGACGACCTGGATCGCATCCCCTTCGCCGTGGCCCTGGCCCGTTTCGCCCGGTCGGTCATCCGTCAGAACGTGCTGGTGAGCATGGGCATGGTGCTGCTGCTCATCCCGCTCACGCTCACGGGTCTGGTCAACACCACGCTGGCCGTGATCATGCACGAGGGCAGCACCGTGGCGGTGGTGATCAACGGCCTCAGGCTGCTGGCCTGGCGCGATCGGCCTCAGGCGTAGCTGGGGTCGTAGACCTGGGCGCGAAGCCAGGCGCCGATGTCCGCCGGCCGCGGCACCCGGGCCAGGCCGCGGTCGAAGATGAGCGTGGCCACGTCGACCGCTTCGTTCACCAGCGTGGGGTGGATCTCGGCCACGGGCGGGTAGATCAGGCCCACGCGCAGGTCCTCCTCCGTCACCTGGGCGGCCAGGCTCTCGGCCGCGCGGAGGAACATCTCGTCGGTCACCCGGGTGGCCTGCGTGCAGTACACCGCCATGCCCACCGCGGGATAGATGTAGACGTTGTTGCCCTGCCCGGGCACGAAGAGCTTGCCGCGGTGATGCAGGGGCGGAAACGGACTGCCGCTGGCGAAGATCGCCCGTCCGTCGGAATGCTCGATCGCGTCGCGCGCCGTGCACTCGCTCCGCGAGGTCGGGTTCGAATACGGGAAGATCACCGGCCGCTCGTTCAAGCGGGCCATCTCGCGGATCACCTCGTGCGTGAAGGCCCCCGCCACGGTGCTCACGCCCACGATCGCGCTGGGCTTCACGGCACGGACCACCTCCAGCAGCTCGCGCATGGGCGGGTTCGAATGCGCATACCGCTGCTGATGCTCGGTGAGCCCCGGCGTGGAGGGGGTGACCAGCCCCTTGGAGTTCATCAGGAAGCATCGGGCCTGCGCCTCCGCCATGGGGAGACCCTCGCGCGTCATCTGCAGGCAGCAGAGGTCCGCGATGCCGATCGCCGCGCTGCCCGCCCCGTAGAACACGATCCGGTGGTCGCGCAGCCGGTCGCCTCGGATGCGGCAGGCGCCCAGCATGCCTGCCACGGCCACCGCGGCCGTGCCCTGGATGTCGTCGTTGAAGCAGCACACGCGCTCGCGGTAGCGGTCCAGCAAGGGGATCGCCGTGCGGTTGGTGAAGTCCTCGAACTGGATGCAGCACCGCGGGAACACCTGCTGCACCGCCTGCACGAACTCCTCCACGAACGCGTCATATTCCGGGCCGGCCACGCGCCGGTGCCGCAGGCCCGGGTACAGCGGATCCTCCAGGAACGCCTCGTTGTTGGTGCCCACGTCCAGGGTGACCGGCAGCGTGCAGTGCGGGGGCACGCCACCGAAGGCGGAGTAGAGCGCCAGCTTGCCGATGGGGATGCCCATCCCGCAGACGCCCTGGTCACCCAGGCCAAGGATGCGCTCGCCTTCCGTGACCACGATCAGGCGCACGTCCTCCTCGGGCCAGTTCTCCAGCACCTGCCGCACGCGTCCGCGTCGGTTCAGCCCCACGTACAGGCCCCGCGGGCGCCGCAGGATGTGGCCGAACTTCTGGCACGCCTCGCCCACGGTGGGCGTGTAGACCAGGGGCATGAGTTCCGCGGGCTCCTGACGAAGCAGCATGTAGAACAGCCGCTCGTTGTGGTCGGCCAGCTCGTTCAGGTAGACGTACTTGTCCAGATCCGTGGTGCACTGCTGCAGCTGACGCCGCACCCGCAGCACCTGGGCCTCCGGCGAAGCCACCCCGTCGGGCAGCAGGCCCTGAAGGCCCAGCGCCTCGCGCTCGTGGTCGGTGAAGGCCGTGCCCTTGTTCACC
>CAIOTP010000071.1 GCA_903861235.1 uncultured bacterium
AGATGGTGTCGGCGCCGATCACGAAGGCGTCGCCGATCCGCGCCGCGTGGGCCTCGCACACGCTGACGGCCTTGGCACGGGCCAGCGAGGCGGACACCTCGGACGGGTCGCCCTCGGGTGGCCGCGCGGGATCGTCGACCGGCGCCTCGATGCTCTCGAACGGCACGCCCTCGCGTCGCAGGATCTCCATGCGGCGCGGCGAACGGCTCGCCAGCACGATGCGGGTGCCGCTCACCACCTCGGCCCCCGGTCCAGCTCGACGGCCAGCCGCCTTCGGACCGCCTCCACGCTGATCGCGTTCATGCGGGATTGCAGAGCGTCGTCGCGGTAGGCGTGCGGATCCGAGGGCGCGGGACCGGGCGCCGCCTCCACGCTCTCGGCACGCCGATAGGGCCCCACGACCGACGGATCGGTGGCCCCGTACAGGCCCACCAGCGGCCGGCCCAGGCCCGCCGCCGCATGCACCGCCGCCGAATCGTTGGCCACCACCGCGTCGGCGGTCGCGATCGCCGCCAGCCATTCCGCCAGCGACAGCTCGCCGCACAAGTTCACCACGCCGCCGGGCGGCATGGCCGCAGCCACCTGGGCCCGCTCGCTCGGTGCACCCACCATGGCCACCTTGCGTCCCTCGGCCAGCAGCGCAGCGGCCAGCTCACGAAAGCGGGCCGCCGGCCATCGCTTGGCGGTCCAGCGGCTGGTGGGCGCAAGCAGGATGAAGCCTGCATCCAGGCCCTGGCGAGTCGCGCGACGACTCCAGGACTCCTGCGCGACAGGCGCCACGTGCACACGCGCGTCGCGCACCGGAGGAATGCCCGCGTCCTCCAGCAGACCCAGCATGGACTCGGTCGCGTCCGCCACCGTTCGGCGAGGGTGTCGCTCGTTCGCGCCCAGCCAGGCCAGTTCCCTGGCGTCCGACCAGCCCACGCGTCGAGGGGCTCCGCAGGCATGAAGAAAGAACCCGCTGCGAAGGAGCCCCTGCAGATCGATGGCCAGTCCATAGCCCGCCGATCGGAGCTGGCCCGCGAAGCGACGCACATCCGCCAGCACCGCCGGACTCCACCAGGCCCGCCAAGCCCGCCGAGGAAACGTGACGACACGCGTGACGCCGGGATGGGCCCGCACGGCATCGGCGAAGTCGTCCTGCACCAGCCAGTCGAGTTCGGCCTGTGGGAAGGCGGCCCGAAGGCTGGCGGCCACCGGCATGCTTCGCAGCACGTCGCCCAGGGCGCTGGGTTTCACCAGAAGGATGCGGCCGGGAAGGGCTCCCATGCGAATCAACTGTATAGTCCCTTTCCTTCTCGCCCCGCGGAACCGAGACCGTGCCCGAACCCAGTGCCACCCCATCCGGCAATCCCCGCCCCACCGGCGGCAGTCCTGGCGACAGCGCCGCGGGACGCTCCGGCGGTGACACCATGATGGGCCGCGTGGTGGTGGAGCGTGGCTGGGCCACCCGCGAGGAGGTGGACAAGTGCCGCGAGATCCAGCAGCGCCTGCCCCCCGGCACCAAGCTCACGGATGTCCTGGTGCAGAAGGAGGTGGTCACGCGTCGGCAGCTCGCCCGGCTGCAGAAGGAGATGGAGGCGGACAAGGGCCAGGGCGCCATTCCCGGTTACCAGATGATCCGCAAGCTCGGCGCGGGCGCCATGGCCACGGTGTTCCTGGCCAAGCAGATCTCGCTCGACCGCATGGTGGCCATCAAGATCCTGCCCCGCAAGTTCAGCAGCGATCCCAAGTTCATCGAGCGCTTCTACAAGGAAGGCCGCGCAGCCGCCAAGCTCAACGACCAGCACATCGTCGGCGCGCTCGACGTGGGACAGGCGGGCGAGCACCACTACTTCGTCATGGAGTACGTGGACGGCGACACCGTGCACGAACGCATCCAGGCGGCCCGCCGCATGCCGGAGCGCGAGGCTCTCATGATCACCAAGCAGGTGGCCAAGGCGCTCCGCCACGCCCACGAGAAGGGCTTCATCCACCGCGACATCAAGCCCAAGAACATCATGATCAGCAAGGCGGGCGTGGCCAAGCTGGCGGATCTGGGCCTTGCTCGCGCCGTGAGCGACCGCGAAGCCGCCGAGGCGGAGGCCGGGAAGGCCTTCGGAACCCCGTACTACATCAGCCCCGAGCAGGCCAAGGGCCTGCCGGACGTCACGCCCGCCGCCGACATCTACGGGCTGGGCGCGACCTTCTATCACATGCTGACCGGGCGGGTGCCCTTCGAAGGCAAGAACCCCACCGAGGTGATGCGCAAGCACCTGAACGAGGCGCTCACCCCCCCGGACCACCTGGTGCCCGAGCTCTCGCACGCGTCCGCCCTCATCGTGGAGATGATGATGGCGAAGGATGCGCGCGACCGCTACCAGAACGCCTCGCAGCTGCTCGAGGACCTCGACGCGGCCCTGGAAGGCCGGGATCCGGTGCACGCTCGTCCCACCGAGGCCTTCGTCTCCACGCTCGAGTCGTCGCCGGAGGCCGACGGCGACACGCCGGTGCCGGTGCTGGCGGGCAGCTCCGGCCCCGACTGGAAGCTGATCACGCTGGGCGCCCTGCTGGTGGTCAGCGCGCTGCTGAACCTGGTCCAGTTCCTTGCCCGCAAGTGAGGCGATCGCCTCACGCCACCTCGGCGAGCAGCTCCACCTCCACGCAGGCTCCCAGGGGCAGGGCGATGTTGCCCACCGCGGCCCGCGCGTGCCGACCCTCGTCGCCGAAGACCTGCTGGAGCAGTTCGCTCGCGCCGTTGGCGACCTTGGGCTGGTCCGTGAAGCCGGCCTCGCTGCAGACGAAGACGCCCACCCGCACGATCCGCCTCACCCGGTCCAGGCCACCCGCGGCATCCGCGAGCACCGCGAGACCGTTCAGGGCCGCCTGCCGAGCCGCGTCCGCGGCCGTCTCGATGGACACCTGCCCGGGCACCGCGCCCTTGGCCACCATGGCCCCGTCCCTCATCGGCAGCTGGCCGCTCACGAAGACCAGGTTGCCGACCTTGGCAAAGGGCACGTAGGCCGCCACGGGCTTGGGAGCCGGGGGCAGGGAGAGTCCGAGAGCCGCGAGACGCTGGGAGGGAGTCTGGTTCATCCGGGCATCTTCGCGGAACCGGGCCCATCCCGCCACCGAAGCGGCAGCGTGGAGCTTTCCCTTTGCAAAGGGCTTGACTCCCATTTGGACTCGGTTAGTTTTCCCGATTCCACTTCACTGGTCGCGTCTGGCCATATCTGCACGGCCTCGGCCGGCACCATGCCCTGATTTCGCCGGAATCCCGGCGGCTCATTCCCCAGACCCGACCGACAACCAGCGTCCACGCCCCGCAGGCCTTGGCCCGTGGGGCGGTGTCGGTCGGTGGTCGGGTTCCAAGCCCACCCCCGCCAACATGGCAAGGGCACGCGGTCCGGGACGCGACGCCCCATCGTGCATTCCCCCGCCTGGCGGCCGGGGGATTCCGGCCATCGGCTCCGAACGCGTTCGGACGCCGGCGGCATCCTCGCTCGCGGTCCTCGCCTGGGCCGCATCTCCGCAGTCGGGACCCGGTCCCGAGAGAGACTCAAGATCATGCGCAACAACCGCGGCTTCACCCTCATCGAGCTCCTCGTCGTCATCGCGATCATCGCCCTGCTCATCGGCCTGCTGCTCCCGGCCCTCTCCAAGGCCCAGCAGAACGCCAAGGAGGTCAAGGATCGCGCCCAGGTCAAGCAGATCCACCAGGCCATGCTGGTGGACGCCAACAACGACAAGAGCGGTCGCCTGCCCACCCCGGGCCTGATCGACCGCCTCGGCGTCCGGCAGGGCACCACCACGGTGCAGGAGCCCGGTGCGGGTCCTGAAGCCCTGGCCATGAACCACACCCGGTCGCTGTTCAGCTGCATGATCGCCAAGCAGTACTTCAACCCGGACCTGTGCATCGGACCGACCGAGACCAATCCCATCGTGGTCGAGATGGGCACCGCGGGCACCCTGCCCTACAACTTCAGCGCCTACAACGTGGCGGCCGACACCTACTGGGACTACAACTTCGGCGACAACATCGCCCTGGCCCAGATGAACACCGGCCAGAAGGGCAACAAGGTCCCGCAGGAGCCCAACACCACGACCACGGCTCCCGGCTACTCCAACGTGTCGTACGCCAACCTGGGCCTCTGGGGTCTCCGCAAGGAAGTCCAGTGGCGCAACACCAACGACGCCACCAAGCCGCTCATGGGAACCCGCGGCCTTGATCCCCGTCGCCGCACGGATCAGAACTACATGAACCTCAGCTACGCCACCAGCCTGGTCGGGCCGAAGAACCAGTGGAACGGCAACATCTGCTTCGCCGACAACCACATCGACCTGGTGACCAGCTTCAAGCCGGACGGCGTGGTGTACGAGTGCGGTGGCGAGGATTCCGCCCGCGACGACATGTACGACGCCGACACCGTCTTCAACGGCACCAAGTGCCTGCAGCGCGGCGGCACGGGCGGCACCACCGTGCTCCCGAAGTCCTCGGGCGACACCTGGCTGGGCGTCTTCTCGAAGCCCATCAGCGTCACCACCATCCAGGATCCGATCTTCGACTTCAAGTCGGACGGCACCCAGTGATCCCTGGAATCCGACACACGAACCCGAACATCAACCCGTACATCAGTCCAATGGAGAACACCATGCGTCGCACCAAGGGATTCACGCTCATCGAGCTTCTGGTCGTGATGGCCATCATCTCGCTCCTGCTCGGCATCCTGCTCCCGGCCCTGAACAACGCTCGCGCCAAGGCTCGCGAGACCAAGGACGGAACCCAGATCAAGCAGGTCCACCAGTCCTGGGTCACCAAGAGCCTGGACAACCAGCAGGGCCGCTTCCCGCTGCCCGGCGAGATCAACCGCGTCGGCACCATCGTGGGCCGCGGTGCCGAGGACGAGTCGAAGAACGACCACGCCAGCCTGTACTCCATGTGCGTGGCTCAGAACCTCTTCTCGCCGCAGATGCTGGTCAGCCCCAGCGAGTCGAGCGGTGCCGTGGCGGTCTGCTCGAACTACGACTACACGCAGTTCAACCCGGCCAACGACGTCTTCTGGGACGGTGACCGCACCAATCCGGGCGGCCCGACCCCGTCGCAGCACGTGAACTTCACCACGGATGTGGAGACCAAGAGCAACTCCAGCTACGGCGCCATGCCCCTGCTGCCCCGCGCGGCCAACGCCAAGCGGAGCAACCGTCGCGAGAACCACTGGAAGAACTCCTCCGACAGCCGCTTTGCGGTGCTCGGCAACCGAGGCGTCCAGAACGGCGTCGACAACGGCCCGGCCTACTCGGCCAGCAAGACCCTGGAGATCCACGGCGGCAAGAACTCCTGGGAAGGCAACATCTGCTTCAACGACAACCACATCCAGTTCGAGCGGACCTTCTTCCCGCTGGGCATGGCCTGCGTGCCCAGCGACCGTCCGCCTCCGGCCGGCGACACCTCCTGCGGCACGGGAACGGCGGCCGCTGGCCTGGGCTTCGACAACCTGTTCCGCGCCGACGACACGCAGAGCCAGACCGACTCGGTCCTCTGCCTCGTCCGCCGCGTGACCACGTCGGGCTCCGGCAGTTCGGCCACCACCACCCACGAGATGGGCTGGGACTGAACCGCGGATCGATGTGACAGACTCCAAGGGGGCCGGCTCATGCCGGCCCCCTCTTCGCTTTTCGGAGCAAACGCGAGCCGCCGTAGACTGGCTTCGTGATCTCCCTCCTGCTGGCAGTCCTGGGCATGGTGGCCGAGCCTCCGGCGCCGGTTCCTCCGGCCCGGGCGGCCCGCACCCTCGCGGTGCTGCCCGTGCGAGGGGAGATGGACGCGATCACCGTGGCGGGACTCGCCGACCGCGTCAGCTGGGCCCGGGAGGCCGGCGCCGACGCCGTGGTGCTGGCCTTGGACACCCCGGGCGGCGAGATGCTCTCCACGCTGGAGCTCTGTCGGCAGATCAAGTCGGAGTACCCCGCGAACACCATCGCCTGGATCGCGCCGCGGGCGTTCTCCGCCGGCACCATCACCGCCCTGGCCTGCCGAGAGATCGTGGTCACGCCCGACGCCGTCTTCGGTGACGCCGCCCCCATCGCCGTGGTGCCCGGACTGGGCCTTCAGCAACTGCCTGCTCCCGAGCGCGCCAAGCTGGAGGCCCCCCTCCTGAGCGAGGTGACCGACAGCGCACGAAGGCGCCGCCACGACGAGCGACTCTGCGAGGCCTTCGTGCGCACGGACGCCGCCGCATGGCTGCTGGAGGATGCGCAACGTGGCGAACGGTTCGTGGTGGACGCCGCGGAGTATCAGGCCATCTTCGGCGAGCCGCCACCCCTGGGCGCTTCGGAATCGCGACCCGCGAACCCCATGACGCTGGTCCCGTGGATCACCGACGCCCTGCGAAGGCCGGGCAAGACGGCCGGTGACACCGCCGCCCGGGACGTGATCGAGGCCGCGCAGTCGCTGCCACCCGGGCGCGCCCCCCTGGGACCCGAGGACGCCGAACGACTCCAGCTGGTGTCCCGGATCGACGGTCCCGACACGCTGCTCACGCTTCGGGCCGACGAGGCCGTGGCCCTGGGCATGGCGAGCGCCGTCATCCCGGACCTGGAGGCGCTCCGTCGCTTCACGGGCGCCGGAGCGGCGTTCGTGGTGGAACCCCGCTGGAGCGAGACGTTGGCCAGATTCCTGACCAGCTGGTGGTTGCGGACGCTGCTGGTCCTGGTGATCGTGGTGTGCTTCGTGATCGAGATGTTCACCCCGGGCCTGGGCGCCTTCGCCATCGCGGGTGCCACCGCGGCGGCGGTGCTGGTGGCCGGACCGCTGCTGGCGGGCCTCGCGGACTGGTGGCCGGCGGTCCTGCTGGTGGCCGGCCTTGGCCTGATCGCCGTGGAGGTGCTTCTGCTGCCCGGAAGCCTGGCGGCCGGCATCGCCGGCGTGCTGGCGTTCGCTGCGGGCACGGTGGGCTTGTTCGTGGTTTCCTCCCCGTCGCCGCAGCCGCAGCATGCGCTTGTCCAGGGCCTGGGCACTCTCGTGGCCGCCATGGCGGCCGGGGTCACCACCATGTGGTGGCTCAGCCGGCACGGGGGCGTGGGAAGCCGCGCGGTGCTGGAAGCGGCGATCGCCTCGGAGCCAGGTCATGCACCAGGCGCCATGGGCGGCATCGGCGTGGCGGTCACGGACCTTCGCCCCTCCGGCCGCGTGGAGATCGACGGGACGCTCCACGAGGCCACCGCGTCCGGCTGGATCAGCCGCGGATCCCGCGTTCGCGTGGTGGGCGGAGCCTCGGATGTGCTCCGGGTGGAGGAGATCTCGTCGTGACATGGATCCTGGCCCAGACCGCGGCACAGGGAACCGATCCCTGGCTCCTGGCGGGATTCGTGCTGTTCGGCGTGGCTCTGGTCGCCCTCGCGCTGGAGCTGGTCGTCCCCTCGGCCGGCGTGCTCACGGGTCTGTGCGTGCTCGGACTCGTGGGATCCGTGGCCTGCTTCTTCATGCACTCGGCGCTCTGGGGCTTCGCGTCGCTGGCCGCGGTGCTCGGCGGAGCCCCCTTCGCGGTGGGCTACGGACTGCAGTTATGGACCTCCACGCCGTTGGCCCGCCGATCCGTGCTGCACACCGAAGTGGGCGCGTCGCGCGAACCTGTCGCCTCGCTGCCCGAGCCCGGACGCGAGGGCAGCTGTCGCACCGCGCTCCGCCCGGTGGGCCGCGTGGAGATCGACGGCACCGTGCACGAGGCGCTGGCGGAGGACGGCTTCCTGGAGGCCGGCGAGCGCGTGCGGGTCTCGGGCGCCGACGGCGGCACCCTGCGGGTCCGCCGTGCGCCGGTGGCCTGAACGGGTGCGGTACCCTTCGTCCCCATGAACACCTCGCTTCTTCTGGGCGCCGAGCCGCTTGCCGTGCTCGGCATCGTCGGCCTCTGCGTCGTCGCCGTCATCGGCCTGATCCTCCTGGTGATGATCAGCCAGTACCTGCAGCTCTGGCTGCAGGCCTTCCTGAGCGGTGCGCGGGTGAGCCTTCTCGACCTGATCATGATGCGGCTCCGCAAGGTGCCGCCCGCCGCGATCGTGCTCAACCGCATCACGGCGAAGAAGGCGGGGCTGGAGGTGCCCACCAACCTGCTCGAGGCCCACTTCATGGCCGGCGGCCGCATCGACCGGGTGATCCGCGCCATGATCGCGGCCGACAAGGCGAAGATCGACCTGGGCTGGGACCGGGCGACCAGCATCGATCTGGCGGGGCGCGACATCCTGGAGGCCGTGAAGACCAGCGTGGATCCCAAGGTGATCGACTGCCCGAGCCAGGTCAGCAACAAGGAGACCGTGGACGCGGTGGCGCAGGACGGCATCCAGCTCCGCTGCAAGGCCCGCGTGACGGTGCGGACCGCCATCGCCCGGCTGGTCGGTGGCGCCACCGAGGAGACCATCATCGCCCGCGTGGGCGAAGGCATCATCGCCACCATCGGCGCCGCGGAGAACCACAAGGCGGTGCTCGAGCAGCCCGACCGCATCAGCAAGACCGTGCTCGCGAAGGGCCTGGACTCGGGGACCGCGTTCGAGATCCTGTCCATCGACATCGCCGAGATCGACGTGGGTGACAACATCGGCGCCAACCTGCAGACCGCACAGGCCGAGGCCGACAGCAAGCGATTCCAGGCCATGGCCGAGCAGCGTCGTGCAGCCGCCATCGCCCAGGAGGCCGAATATCAGGCCGAGGTGCAGAAGAACCGTGCCCTGGTGGTGCTCGCCGAGGCCGAGGTGCCCAAGGCCATCGCCCAGGCCCTGCGCGACGGCCGCATGGGCGTGATGGACATGTACCGCATGCAGAACATGCAGGCCGACACCGACATGCGCAAGTCCATCGGAAGCTCCGGGGCCTGAAACAGGCCCCGCGTGCCGACGCTCTTCGTCGTCATCCCCGTCTTCGAGGAACCTCACACGCTCGAGCCGTGCGTCCGTCGCGCGGTCGCTGCGCCGCTGCCTCCCGGCTGGAACGCGAGACTGCTGCTGGTGGACGATGCCAGTGGTCGTGCCACGGCGGAGATCGCGGACCGGCTCGCGGCGGAGTACGCGGCGCAGGGCAGGCTGGAGCTGATCCGTCATCCACGCAATCGCGGGAAAGGTGCGGCGCTGCGCACCGGCTTCGACCGGGCCTTGGCGTTGGCGGATGCCTCCGACGCGGTGCTCACGCAGGACGGCGATCTGGAGTACGACCCGGCGGACTGGTGCCGCCTTCTTGCCGCCCTTCCGCCGGAGCCCATGGCCGCGGTGATCGGCGACCGTTGGGCCATGGGTGCCGTGCCTGGCGTGTGGCGCAAGCTGCACGCGGTGGTGAACGCCACCCTGACCCGGTTGAGCAATCTCGCCTGCGGACTGCGGCTCCATGACATGGAGTGCGGCTTCAAGCTCTTCCGGACACCGCTGCTGCGGGCCATCCGGCCGTGGATGAGCGAGGACCGCTTCGGCGTGGAACCCCAGATGGTGGCGGCACTCGCGCGCGTGCGGGCTCGCGTGGCGGAGGCGCCGGTGAACTACGACCCGCGGGATCGCCGCCGAGGCAAGAAGATCGGTCCGCTCGACGGCCTTCGAGCCGTGTGGGTCATCCTGCGCGAGCGACTGCGGCGGCTCCCGCCCGCGGCTCGCTCCTGAACAGCGACCTGGCGATCCTGCGCAGGTGATCGCCTCGACAGAACCAGGCCAGCCGAAGGTGTTCCCCGGTCGATCCCAGCCACACCGCGCGGCTTGCGGTCCGGTCCACGCGTCCGATGGCCTGCTGGGCGTCCTGCAGCGTGACCTGCACACGATTCGAGCCGGCGGCATGGGCTCGCGCCAGCCAGGCCGCACAGGCCATGTTCAACGCGGTCATGCCCAGTCCCTCGAACACCGGCCAGCCGTGCAGCCCGGCGCCCCACGCACGGTCACCCAGCACCGCGGCACGCATCCAACGCACGAACAGTTCTCCCACCGCGTCGGCTTCCGGACCGGACGGCGGCATGGTCGCATGCTCGACCTGATCGAAACGGACCAGGGGCCAGCCTGAAATCGCGGGCATGACGCCGCGGCCCCGAGACCACGCGCGACTTCGCCTCCATTGACCCATCACCGTGCGGAACCGACCCGCGCGTTGCAGATCGGGGATCTTCGGATCCTCCACGCGCGCAAAGACCGCCTGTCGCAGCAGGCGCCAGGACCTCTCGCTCGGCTCCATGTCGTCCAGCAGCGGCAGCTCCTCGGGCACCGCGCGGGCCAGCGTGCTCACCAGTTCCCCGAGCCGATCGCCTCGGACCGTGTCCAGGTTCGCCAGCCGCAGGCTCTGTGCCACCCACGCGAAGCCCACGAGCCTCACCGCCCATGGGATCTCCCCCTGGGCCAGCAGTCCGTCCACGGCCTGGCGCACCGCCTCCACTTCAGCGGTCGTGCCCGGAAGGCCCTGGAGCAGCTCGGGCGCCGCTCGCGGACTCAGGGCCTCGGGCAGCTCCGCCTGCATGCGACGCAGGTCCTGGCCATGCGAGGCGATCTCCGCGCCGAGTCCTCGCTGCACGCTCGAGCAGGCGAAGCTCACGCCCACGCGAGCCCGCTCCGGACCTGGGGCGAAGGAGAAGGGAAAGAGCTGGCATGCCAGCGGCTTGGCCTCGAGCCCGAATCGGGCATGCACACGGCAGCGCCCGTCGTCCTGCAGGAACACGCAGGCGCCGTCCGATCGCTGCCGAAGCCAACGCCGGCCGCGGAACTCGGTCCAGAATGGAACGCCAAGTTCCGCCTGCCAACCCTGGCGATCGAGCCTCTCCATGTCCGCTGGGCTCAGCTCGATGGTGAAGTCACGACAGCACGCGCCACATCCGTGGCAGCTGTAGCGCAGGCCGGGAACCGCGGGCGTGAGCAGGGGCAGTCGCACGCTCATGGGATGCCGCGCAGCGCCTCGCCCATGGCTCGGGCCGCGTGGCCACGGTGGCTCCGCGCATTCTTCGTGGCCGGGTCCAGCTCCGCCGCCGTGCAACCCGCGTCGTCCAGCCACAGCCATGGGTCGTAGCCGAAGCCACCGCCGCCTCGTGGGGCGTCGGCGATGCGACCCTCGAAGGTGCCGCGGGCCTGTGCCAGCACCCGGCCAGAGGCGTCGGCCAGGCACATGCAGCAGACGAAGCGGGCGCCGCGTCGCGCTTCGGGCACGCCCCGCATGCGCTCGGCCAGCTTGGCATTGTTGCGGGCGTCGCGCTCGGCTCGGGAGCCGTGGGCTCCCGCCCAGATCGCGCTGTCCACGCCCGGCTCGCCATCCAGGGCGTCGACCTCCAGCCCCGAGTCGTCCGCCAACACCAGGCGACCCGTCGCCCGGGCGTAGGCCAGGGCCTTCAGCCGCGCGTTCGCCTGGAAGGTGCGGCCGGTCTCCTCCGGCTCGGGAAACGGCCCGCCCACCTCGTCCAACGATCGAAGCACCAGGGCGCCCGAACCCAGGATGGCCCGGATCTCCTCGACCTTGTGCGGATTGCCCGTGGCGACCACGATCTCGCGCGGCAGGCTCACGTCTGGATCACGCCGGTGCGGAGCGGGGCGTCCATGGGCGCCATGTGCGCCAACGCCAGCGCGAACGCCAGCTCCTCGCGGGTGCGCGCCGGCTCGATGATCCGGTCCACCCATCCACGGCTGGCGGCGTACCGGATGTCCTGCTGCTCGGTGTAGCTGGCCGTGATCGCCTGCAGCAGCTGCCGACGCATGGCCTCGTCCACCTTCTCGCCCTTGCGCTCGCGCGCCGCCAGGTCGATCTGCAGCAGCGTGCCAGCGGCCTGCGCGGCCCCCATCACGCTGCAACGCCCGCCCGGCCATGCCAGCGTCAGGAACGGATCGAAGGCCCGGCCGCACATGGCGTAGTTGCCCGCGCCGAAGCTGCCGCCCACGATGAGCGTGATCTTGGGCACCACGCAGTTGCTCATGGCGTTCACCATCTTCGCGCCCGCGCGGATGATGCCCCCCTGCTCGCTGTCTCGACCCACCATGAATCCGGTGGTGTCGTTCACGAAGACG
>CAIOTP010000072.1 GCA_903861235.1 uncultured bacterium
CCCTCAACGTGGCCCTGGTGGTGGGCGGCAGCATCGTGATCCCGCATCTTCGGAGGGCCTTCGCGAGTCTTGAGGAACTGCTCGCGGAACGTCAGGCGGGTACGCTGCCTCCGTGACCGAACACCGTCCGCCCCTCCACGAACGGACCTCATGAAGAAGCTCTCCGCCCTGATCTCGCTCTCGGCCCTGTCCGCCGCGGTCGCCCTTCTTGTGTTCCGAGGTCCTCGGCCCGCACAGGCCCAGGCAGCCCCCGCTCCTCCCACCACGGCCGCGCCCGCCCTGAAGGCCCCCACCAAGCGACCGCTGCCCCCGGTTCCCCCCAGGGCGAACGCCGATGCCGGCATTGAGCAGGTGCTGCAAGCCGCCCGCCAACGGTACCCGCGGATCCCTGCCATGGCCGCGGTGGTCTTGCGGGACGGCAGGATCATCGGCGAGGGCGTGGCCGGCGTCCGCAAGGCCAAGGACACCACGCCGGCCACCATGAAGGACCTGTTCCACCTGGGCACCTGCACCAAGGCCGTCACCGCCACGCTGATCGGCGTGCTGATCGACGAGGGCAAGCTCCGATGGGACTCCACCATCATGGAGGTGCTCGGCCGTGAGACGCCCGAGATTCACCCCTCGCTGGCCGGCGTGACCGTGGATCAGCTGCTGCATCATCGCGCGGGCTTCCTGCCACGCGGCCCCAAGGAAGTTTGGGAGAAGGCGCAGCGCGCCAAGGGCTCGGATGTGGAGCAGCGGACCGCGTACGTGAACGACATGCTGGCCCTGGAGCCGGCGAAGACGCCCGGTGACTATCAGTACAGCAACGCGGGCTACACGGTGCTGGGCCGCATGGCCGAGGTGGCCGCCGGCACACCCTTCGAGCAGCTGATGCAGGACAAGGTGCTCAAGCCGCTGGGGATCACCACGGCGGTCTTCGGCCAGCCCGGGGATCCCTCCAAGGTGGACCAGCCCTGGCCGCACTCGAGCGGCAACCCGGTCTTCCGCGACAATCCGGCATGCCTGAATCCCTCGGCCCGACTGTGCATGAGCATGGAGGACTGGGCGCGCTTCGCCAACTTCCACCTGGGCCACCAGCCCACCCCGCCCCTGCTGAAGCCGGCCACCTTCGAGGCACTTCACGCGGTGCCCGACACGCTGCAGCCGGATCAGATGGGCTACGCCTGCGGCTGGTTCCGGCCGCTGCGCCCCTGGGCCAACGGTCGAGCGCTGCATCATGTGGGTGGCAACGCGCTCACCTATTGCGCCATCTGGCTCTTCCCGCAGGACGACATGGGGGTGCTTGTGGCCACCAACGAAGGCACCTTCGTGGCCGGTGACGCCATCGATCTGGTGGCCGGATCCCTGCTCTACAACTTCCGCGGGATCGAGCCCAAGCCGCTCGACTCCGCTCGTCCCCGGGAGAAGGACTGGCCTGGCGCCGAGGACCGCGAGCGGAAGCGCAAGCAGGCCGAGGCCGCACAGACCCCCTGAGCGTGTAGGCTCCGATCGTTCCGGCCATGCAGGTGCTTGTCGAAACCAGGGCTCTTCACAAGCGGTTCGGCGACATCCATGCCGTGCGCGGCGTGGACTTGAAGGTGCACCGGGGCGAGGTGCTGGGGTTCCTCGGCCCCAACGGCGCCGGCAAGACCACGACCATGCGCATGGTGACCGGCTTCCTGGAGCCGACGCAGGGCACCGCGTGGGTGGACGGCGTGAACGTGGCGCTCGACCCGCTCCGCGCCAAGACCCGGATGGGCTACCTGCCCGAGGGCGCTCCCTGCTACCCCGACATGCGCGTGGAGGAGTTCCTGGGCTTCATCGCCCGGGCTCGCGGCTACCGCGGGCCCGAACTTCGCTCGCGTGTGGAGCACGCCATCACTGCCGTCAACCTGACGCTGGTGCGGCGCCAGACCTTCGAGACCCTCTCCAAGGGCTATCGCCGCCGCACCGGCATCGCGCAGTCGCTGCTGCATGATCCACCGGTGCTGATCATGGACGAACCCACGGACGGCCTGGACCCCAACCAGAAGTTCGAGGTGCGGCAGCTGATCCGTCGACTGGGCAAGGACCGTGCCGTGATCCTCTCCACCCACCTGCTGGAGGAAGTCGAGGCGGTGTGCACGCGAGCGGTGATCATCAACCGCGGCACCGTGGTGTTCGACGGCACCCCGGCCGAGATGGACGCGAAGGCCCCGGCCGGCCTGAAGGCCAACCGTCTCGATCACGTCTTCCGCCAGTTGACCACGGGCGATCTGCCGGCGGGCCCCGCATGATCGGCCGCACGCTCGTGATCGCGCGGCGGGAGTTCGCCGCGTACTTCTCGACCCCGCTGGCCGCGGTGTTCCTGGTGATCTTCCTCTTCCTGGCGGGGCTGTTCACCTTCAACATCGGCGGTTTCTACGACCGGGCCCAGGCCGATCTGCGGCCCTTCTTCCAGTTCCATCCGTGGCTCTTCCTCTTCCTGGTGCCCGCCGTCAGCATGCGGCTGTGGGCCGAGGAACGCCGCACGGGCACGGTGGAACTGCTGACCACGCTGCCCTTCCGGCTGGGCGAGCTGGTGGTGGGCAAGTTCCTGGCGGCCTGGGGCTTCACGCTGGTGGCCCTGGCCCTGACGGCGCCGATCTGGATCACGGTCAACTGGCTGGGCGAGCCCGACAACGGGGTGATCCTCGCGGGCTACGTGGGAAGCGCGCTCATGGCGGGCGCGTTCCTGGCGGTGGGCGCGTGCCTGAGCGCGTGCAGCAAGAGCCAGGTCATCGCCTTCGTGAGCTGCGTGGTGGCCTGCTTCCTGCTGCTGCTCACCGGGTTTCCCGCCGTGCAGGACTTCTTCAGCGGCTGGGCGCCTCGCGCCGTGGTGGAGGCGCTGGCCAGCATGAGCGCCCTGATCCACTTCGAAGCCCTGGTCCGGGGCGTGGTCGACGCCCGCGACCTGCTGTTCTTCCTCAGCGTCATCGTGGCCTTCCTGCTCATGAACGCCCTGGTCATCGACTGGAAGAAGGCGCTCTGATGGGCGGCGACGCACGACGCACGGCGCTCTGGGGCATCGGCCTGGTGCTGGTGTGCCTGGTGGCCCTGAATGCGGCCGCCACCTTCCTGCTTCGAGGTGTGCGGATCGACCTGACCAGCGACGCCATGTACAGCCTCTCGCCGGGCGTGCGCACGCTGATCGGCCGGCTGGAGGAGCCGGTGCGGCTGGAGCTCTACTGGAGCCAGGACGCGGGCGAGGCGGCACCAAGCCTGCGGGCCCACGCCCAGCGCGTGCGCGAATTCCTGGAAGCCCTCACCGCCGAGGGCGAGGGCCTGCTCAGCCTGGAGTTCATCGACCCGGTCCCGTTCAGCGAAGCCGAGGACGCCGCCCGTGCCGCGGGTCTCTCCCAGCTGCAGGTGGACGGTGTCGGCACGGCGCTCACGCTGGGACTGGTGGCTCGCGGCCCCACCGACAAGGTGCAGGCGCTGGCCTACCTGAGCCCGGACCAGGATCCGTTCCTGGAGTACGAGGTCGCCAGCGCCATCGCCACGGTGGGTCGCGGCAGGAAGCCCTCGGTGGGTCTGCTGAGCACGCTGCCCTTCGCTCCGCAGTACGACCCCATGAATCCCGCGGGTGGCGGCGTGCCGCAGACCATCCAGCGCATGGAGCAGCTGTTCGACGTGCAGCGTGTGGATCCCGAAGGCACCGCCATTCCCGCCGGTCTGGACGCGCTCATGATCGTGCAGCCGCGGAACATCCCCGACGGCATGCTCCGCGCGATCGACGGATGGGTGCTCTCCGGGAAGCCCACGCTGGTGCTCTTCGATCCCTGGTGCGAGACCGACCCGAAGGCCCGCTCCGAGGGGCTGGGTGGCAACAAGCCCGGCACCATCGCGAATCTGGGGCCGCTGCCGGCGGCGTGGGGCTTCACCATGCCCATGGACATGGTGGTGGGTGATCGCAAGGCCGCCACGCGGATCCAGGCCCGAACCATGGGCGGCAAGACCGTGCAGCTGGACTACCTGCCGTGGCTCAGCCTGACCCGCGAAGCCATGAGTCCGACCGATCCCATCACCGGCAGCCTTTCGGGGGTGAACCTGATGAGCGCGGGCGAGATCCAGCCCGCGCCCGGCGCCACCACCAAGCTCGAGCCGCTGATCCTCTCCAGTCCCGACAGCCAGCTCATCCAGAGCCTGAAGCTGGGCTTCTTCGGCGAGACCGACCGCCTGGTCAAGGACTTCAAGCCCGACGGGCGACGCAAGGCGCTCGCCGCGCGGATCCGTGGCCCGATCCGAAGCCCGTTCGGGGCCGGCGAAGGGACCGCCAACCTGCTCGTGATCGGCGACGCGGACCTGATGGACGACACCACCTGGATCCAGGCGGACGCCAACGGCGGTCGGCGTGCGATCTCGGACAACGGGCCGCTGGTCTTCAACGCGCTCGAGACGCTGGTGGGCGACCGGGCCCTGGCGGACCTGCGGAGCCGTGGACAGAGCCGAAGGCCGTTCACCCGCGTGGAAGCCATGCGCAAGGACGCGGAGACGCGCTATGTGGCGCGCGAGCAGGAACTGCAGAAGCAGGTCAAGGACGCCGAATTCAAGGTGGCCCAGCTGCAGCGCGAGGGTGCCGGCAACGCGGGAGGCCTTCTGTCGCCCGAACAGCAGGGCGCCCTGGATCAGCTCAGCCGCGAGGTGATGCAGGCCCGCAGCGACTTGCGAGGCGTGCAGCTGGAACTGCGACGCGATGTGGAGGACACGGGCCGTGTGCTCATGGTGCTCAACGTGGTGATCTGGCCGCTGGTGGTGGCCTCGCTGGCCACGGGATGGTCCATGGCCCGGGCGGCCGGCTCCCGCCGAAGGGTCGAGACGGGAAGGCCGACGGCATGAGGCGCCTGCTGCCCATCCTGGCCCTGCTCGCGGTGCTGCTCTCGCTGGTGGCGGGCTGGGCCATCGCCGCCCGCATGGCCACCACCACGCATCAGCGCCAGGGACTCATGTTCCCGGCCCTGGCCACGCTGGGCAACGAGGTCCGATCGATCGAACTTCTTCAGGGCGACCGACGCGTGCTGCTGGAACGATCACCGGACGGTGACTGGCGCATCGCCAACCGCGACGACTACCCCGCCGACCTGGAGCAGGTCCGCTCGCTCATCTCCGGCCTGGCCCAGCTGGAGCGGGACCAGGTGCTCACGCGCAAGCGCGAGCGTCACCAGGAGCTGAACCTGGCGTGGCCCGATCCCGAGGCCCGGGCCCGCCTGGTGCGGCTCTCGACCGGCGGCGAGTCACGCCCTGTGGAGATCCTGCTGGGCCAGGAACGCATCACCCCTCGGAGCACCTACGCCCGGTCGCTGGACGACGACCAGACCTGGCGATGCCGCGGCGGGGTGAACGCCGACGTGGACCTGCAGCGATGGATGCGCCGTGACCTGCTCTCCCTTCCGCCGTCGGAGATCCTGGGCGCCGAATGGCTGGGACTGCAGATGGTGCGTCGCCCCGAGGCGGTCGGGGACGGTCGCAACATCCCGCCGGACATGTTCGCGGTGGCCATGGCCCCCGGCTCGCCCTGGACTCCCGCCCAGGCCAACGCCGCACGAACCGCGCTGCCCGAATGGCCGACGCGACTGGAGTTCGACGACGTGCGCGCCGCCAGGCCCGACTTCGCCCCCGCTGCCGACCGCACGCTGACCTTCGAACTCAAGGGATCCCGACTGGTGGTGGAGGGCCGTGCCGAGGGCGCCGAGACCTGGTTCCGCCTGCGTGTGGAGCCGCGGCCCGGTGGCAGCCCGCCCACGGTGAAGCCCGTGCCCGGGGACCCCTGGATCCCGGACTGGAACGCCTTCGCGGCCAAGGTCAAGGGCTGGGAGTACCGCATGCCCGGCTGGCGGGTGAGCCAGCTCGAGCGGCTGCGCTCGGACGAGCCGGAGCCTCGCATGCCCGACGCACCGGACATGTCCCGCAAGGATCGCCTGCCACCCCCCAGCTCGCCCGTGCCCTGAACGGACTCAGTCGCCGCTGAGGAACTTGGCGGTGCCGTTTGCGTCGGTGAGCACGCGGATCTGCGGCTTGCCGTTGGGCGCCAGCCACATCATGCTGCTCTCGCCGTTGAGCATGGTTGCGCCACCGATGCGGAGACGACCGTCGGCGTCGCGCCACTGCAGGCTGCTCTGTCCACCCGGGCTGCAGAGCGCCGCCAGGCGGCTTCGGCCCTCGGTGTCGAACCACTGGGTGTAGCTGCTGTTGTCCGCGGCCACGCCACTGGAGATCCGGACCTGGCCCGCGGCGTCGAACACACGCACGCCAGCCATGCCGTTGTCGTCGCCGGTCAGGATGATCCGTTCGTGGCCCTGGGCGTCGACCACGTTGATCTGACGAGCCGTCAGGATGTCCGGATTGCTCTGGGCGCCGCCCACCACCAGGGTGGCCAGGCCCAGCAGCAGGGCCAGGTTCAGACGGCGGGTGCGGCGAAGGCTCTTCTCGACGGCGACGAGACGGGTTTCGAGGTCCATGGTGCTCCTTGGGGAATGCGGGAAACCTAGCACGGTCCATCCAGCCCCGCCAACCGCATGCCGGACCTCGACTCTGCTAGGTTCGGCTTCATGAGCACCCACCCGCTTCGACGCGCGCACGGCCACGCAGGCTTCGTCATCTTCAACGGGGGCCTGCTGTTCCTCGCCGGACTGTTCCTGGCGGTGTTTCCCTTCGTGAGCGCCCTGGCCATGATCTCGGCGGCCGGCATCTACCTGGTCGCGGCAGGCGGCGTGGGGCTGTTCACGGCCTTTCGCGCGCTGGGCGATGGCCGATCCAGCGTGCTGGCCTTCGTGGGGCCGGTGCTGGCCATGCTGATCGGCGTGGTCTTCTGGCTGGCGCCCGCGGAGGGCCTGGAGACCGTCATGGGCGTGGCCGGGGCTCTCACGCTGATGGCGGGCGTGCTGCAGGTGGCCGCGGCCCTGGGACTGGCCGGCAAGCCCCACTGGGGCCTTCTGCTGCTCAACGGACTCTTCACGCTCGCGGCCGGCGTGTGCCTGATGGTCGCCCCGGGAATCGCCGCCATGGTGTTCTGCGTGTTCTTCGGCGTGCAGCTGCTCTTCCACGGCGGCCACCTGATCCGCATGGGCCTGCGGATGCGGCGCCTGGGTTTCTGAGCCATCCGGTCAGCCGGGGCGATCTTCCGGCGGGCGGCGCTGCGCACGACGCTCTCGCCATCGCCCCAACGAGAGCGCGACACCCACGGCGATGAGGATCGTGGCGGGCCACCGTGTCAGCCACGCCAAGATGCCTGGCCCCACGGGATTCGGATTGGGGTCCGCGGTCCAACCCCATCGGGCAGCCAGCAGGATCACCACCAGCGGACCCACGCCCAGGACGAGGACTCCGAACCCCCACCAGAGCACGGGGTGGATGATGGAAATCGGCCCTGACGGCCTGGAATCGCCCATGCAGCGGATGGTACGCGTGACCGTGGTTCGCGCCGCTCGGCGAAAATCTCGCTTTCTTGCGGGTTTGGATTTGCGTGTCTCCGGTCGGATTCGACCGTCCCTTCGCGTCCCCCCGGCGGTGTGTGGGAGGACGCTTGGCGTGTGGATGAACCCCTGAACGGAAGATCGGCACCCTCTTCGGAAGGAGACGCACCATGAGCCGAACGGCCCCCGCTCTGTCCCTGTCCGCCCCTGAAGCCCTGACCTCGATCGAGCGATGGACCTCGCTGCCGGCGGAGCATGTGCTGGCAGGCCAGCAACGCGTGCTCGAGATGGTGGCGGCAGGTCGACCGCTGGCCGAGACCCTGACGGCCATCGCCGAGTTCGCCGAGGAGGCGATCCCGTCCATGATGGCTTCGGTGCTGGTGTTCGATCCCCAGACGCAGTCGCTCCGCAAGGGCGGCTACGGCCGGAGCCTCTCACCCCAGTTTCAGGAAGCCATCGACGGCATGAAGCCCGGGCCGGATGTGGGCAGCTGTGGAACGGCCGCCTACCGCTCGCAGCGGGTCATCTCACGTGACGTGCGGGTGGATCCGCTCTGGACACCTTTCGTGGAATTCGCCGCCATGCACGGCATCGTCTCCGCATGGAGCACGCCGCTGAAGGACCGGGATGGCCAGCTTCTGGGCGTGTTCGGCATGTACTACGGCGAGATCCGCGAGCCCTCGGCGGACGATCTTCGCCTGGTCGATCACTTCAGCCACCTGGCCTCGATCGCCGTGGAGCATTGGAGGCAGGATGCGGAGCTCAAGCGGCAGGCTCGCCAGGACATGCTCACCCGGCTGGGCAATCGCCGGCTGCTTCGCGAGGTCGCCGACGGCATGGCCGGCGATCCGGCCTACCAGGGCGTGACGTGCGCACTGGTCATGCTGGACTGCGACCACTTCAAGCTGCACAACGACCTGCTGGGGCAGCGCCTGGCCGACGAACTGCTGCAGCGCGTGGCCGAGCGGTCCCGTGAACGGCTGGGCGATGTGCCGCTGCTCGCCCGCTTCGACGGCGACCAGTTCGTGGCGATCCTGAAGGAGCGCAACGGCACGGCACAGCGGCGCGTGGAGGACCTGCTGGCCGCCTTCCGCGAACCGGTGGTGGTGGACGGCTCCCCCGTCACGGTGTCGCTCTCCGCGGGCGTGGTCGAGTGGCAGCCCGCCACCATGCCGCTGGACGAGGCCCTGGCCCAGGCCATGGAGGCGGTCGAGGTCGCCAAGCGACTGGGCCGCGACCGCGTGGTGGTGTTCGGCGATTCCGAACGTGCTCGCAGCACGGGTCACCGCCATGTCACGCGACTGCTCAGCGAGGCGATCGCCGAGAACCGGGTCGATCCCTTCCTGCAGCCGATCGTCCGGCTGTCCGATGGCCGACCGGTCGCCTTCGAGGTGCTGGCACGCCTGCGCGGCGGCGATGCCGCGGGAATCTCGCCCTCGGTCTTCGTGCCGATCGCCGAGGAGAGCGGACTGATCGTCGCCCTGGGCGACAGCGTGCTCCGCTTCGCCATGAGGACCCTGGCCGAGCATGCCCTGTCGTTGCAGGGACTGAACCTGAACGTGAACCTTTCGGTGCGGCAGCTCACGCGTGACGGGCTGGCCGACCGCACCCTGGCCCTGGCCCGGGAGCATGGCGTGGCCCCGGAGCGACTGACCCTGGAGATCACGGAGAGCCAGTGGCTGGACGTGGACGGCCCGGCCCGCGACAACCTGCAGGGACTCAAGGAAGCCGGCTTCCGCCTGGCCCTGGACGACTTCGGCACCGGCTACTCGTCCCTCAGCCGGACGCAGGCCATCCCGCTGGACCAGCTCAAGATCGACCGGTCCTTCACCACGCAGCTGTCGCTGGGGGCCCGAGGCCAGGCGCTCTGCCATGTGGGCCTGGCCATGGCACGGGCCTGCGGCATTCCCGTGGTGGCCGAAGGCGTGGAGACGCCGGAGCAGGCCGCCCAACTGCGGGCCATGGGCTACCAGTTCGGTCAGGGCTACCACTGGTCCAGGCCCATGCCGCTGGAGCGCGCCCTGGCGTGGCTGCAGCGGCGCGAGGCCGCCTGAATCAGCCGGCCGGGTCGGGTTCGAGGTAGGTGTAGCCGTTGATGCCGCTCTCGTAGAGGCGGACCAGCGACTGGCTCTCGGAGGCCGTCATCTGCTTCAGACGGACCGCCTTCTCGCACTCACGGCGAATCTGCGCCTGGAGCGTGTTGAGGTCGTAGTGCACGTAGTTGAGCACGTCTCGCACCGCGTCGCCTTCGATGATCTCGTCGATCCACCACTGCCCGCTGGCGTCGTGCTTCACGTGGGCCACATGGGTGTCGCCGAAGAGGTTGTGCAGGTCGCCGAGCGTCTCCTGATAGGCGCCCACCAGGAATGCGCCCACGTAGTACCGCTCGCCCTCCGAGAAGTCGTGGAGCTCCACGAACTTCTTCACGTCGCGGTCATCCACGAAACGGTCGATGCGACCATCCGAATCGCAGGTGATGTCCGCGATGGTGGCCTTGCGGGTCGGCTTCTCGCCCAGTCGGTGGATGGGCACGATCGGGAAGAGCTGGTGGATGGCCCAGATGTCGGGCAGGCTCTGGAAGATGCTCAGGTTGCAGAAGTAGGTGTCGCTCAGCAGGCTCTCGAGATCGTCGAGCTCCTCGGGCACCTCGTCGACCTCGCGGCACTTGTCGCGGATGCGCGCGCA